>JAEZWE010000120.1 GCA_023420435.1 Bacteroidota bacterium | reverse complement strand
CCTTTTTCCTTGGCCATTTCTGCAAATTCGGTATCAATTTTTAAAAGCTCTTTTTCCGCTGAAGATTGAGAAAAGGAAAACAAAAATGAAAATAAAATAAACAGCTGAATAATTTTTTTCATGATTTAATGGTATTTCAATTTCATTGTTGGTTTTATTTTCAGCAAAGTTTCATAAATAAGCTGTATTACATTTGCTACATCTTCCTTAGCAACCATCTCTACTGTTGTGTGCATATAACGAAGTGGCAAAGAAATGAGCGCACTTGGAACTCCACCATTAGAATGCGCAAAAGCATCGGTATCTGTTCCTGTAGCTCTGCTTGCAGCAGCTCTTTGATATGGAATTTTTTTAGATTTTGCTGTTTCAACAATCAGTTCACGGATATTATGATGAACACTTGGTGCAAAGAAAATAACCGGACCTTCACCGCATTTTTGATCTCCCTCTTTCTTTTTTTCAATCATGGGTGTTGTCGTATCATGCGTAACATCTGTAACAATGGCAATATTTGGTTTTATCGTATCTGCAATCATATCAGCGCCGTAAAGTCCAACTTCTTCCTGAACCGAGTTGGTAATATACAAACCAAAAGGTAATTTTTTCTTATTTTCTTTCAGCAAACGAGCAACTTCAGCAATCATAAAGCCGCCAATTCTGTTATCCAAAGCTCGGCAAACAAAGTAACGGTCGTTCAGTTCGAAAAATTCATCAGGATAAGTGATCATACAACCCACTTCTATTCCTAGATCCTGAACTTCTTTTTTAGAAGTTGCTCCACAATCAATAAAAATATTTTCAATTTTCGGAACAGGCTCATTTTGGTTCGCACTTCTGGTATGAATAGCTGGCCATCCAAAAACACCTTTCACAATTCCTTTTTCACCATGGATATGAACCACTTTTGATGGCGCAATAGTTTGGTCTGAACCTCCGTTTCGGATAACATAAATCAAACCATCATCTGTAATATAGTTAACGTACCAGGAAATTTCATCTGCATGCGCTTCAATAACGACTTTGAATTCTGCTTCCGGATTGATAATTCCGTAACAGGTTCCATAATGGTCTATTTCAATTTTATCGACATAAGATTCGATATAATTCATCCAGATTTTTTGTCCGGCTTGTTCATAACCAGTTGGAGAAGAAGTATTAAGATAATTTTCTAAAAATTTTATTGATTTATTGTTAAACTTCATATAAAAAGGAATGGTTTTTGGTGATAGAAAATCGTTCAAAAAAGTGAGTAAAAATAATGAAATTATATAAAACCCTTGCTATTTTCCTTTTATTTATTAGCGCATTTTATAGCGCACAAATTAAGGATTCCGTAATTGCAAGACCTTTAAACCAATATCCTCCCGAACTTTTACAAACCGACGAATACGGAAATAAGTTTTATTACGACGAACTTCAAAAAGCTAAAATTTATGAAATAAATGGTGAAACAGTTGTTGTGATGGACGAGTTGGTTTTAGCCAACAAACCCCGTTTTAATAATCAGCTCGACAGAAATTATTTTTATTTTTTGAATAAAAAATTATACAATGTATATCCTTATTTTTTGAAAGCTTTATCTCAGTATCGGGAAATTCAAAAAACGATGAGCAGTTTGGATCGGGAAGATCAAAGAAAATATTCTAGAAAAAGACAAGCTGAATTAGCAGATCAATACGAAAAATCTTTAAGAAATCTTACGACAACGGAAGGAAGAATTTTTGCAAAATTAATGAATCGTGCTACCGATAAAACGGTTTTCGAAATCATTAAAGAACTTCGTGGAGGTTGGAGCGCATTTTGGTGGAATGTAAAAGGAAATATTGCTGATGTTGATATAAAAACACCTTATAATCCGCATTTGGACAGAACAGATCAGTTTTTAGAATCGCTTCTTATTTCTAATTGGAATTCCGGTTATCTGCAACCTTATCCCGGACATCAAAGTTTTAAAATAAGCAAATAAAAAAATCCTGTGATTTTTACAGGATTTTTTCTTTCAATTTTTCGAAAGCGATTTTATCTATTGGAAGTGGAAACGGATTTTCAGTAGTATCAATAGAAATCCAGTCAATTTTCTCGATACAAGGATCTAAAATAATAAATTCCGTTTCGTCCAAAATTTCTGCGATATAATATAGTGTAAGAAGCTGTTCATTTTCTCTGAATCTGGAAACCAAAAAATCTTCTTGCGTGTAAAGATGTTCCACAATTCTGATTTTTGCATTCAGTTCTTCTTCAAATTCACGATGAAGACAATCTAAAACACCTTCACCAAATTCTAAACCACCACCAGGAAGTTTCATTAATTGTTGGCCTGCATATTCCTCGTGAAGAACCAAAACTTTACGATCTTTTACAACGGCAGCATAAACTCGGATGTTGATTTTATCAATCATCAAAAATATTTTTGAATTTTAAAAATAGAAAAAAATATTTAAAACTTACTTTTTCCATGCATTAATCATTTCACGTTTTCCGGGAGGACCAGGCTTTTTCATTACTTCAAAATCCAATTCTTTCAAAATTCTGCGAACACTTCCTTTTGCAGAATAGGTTGTTAGTAAGCCTTGTTTTTCCATTTTATTACTAACCATTTCGAAAAGAGGTTTTTCCCATAGATTCGGCTGAACTCTGGCTCCAAAACAATCAAAATAAACAAGATTTATGGGTTGTAATTCCATATTTTCTAAGTCAAAAAAGTCACATTGAATTTTTTTCAGGTTAAAATTTGGTAGAATTTCGCTGGTGTTTTCCCATGAAGTTTCGTGAATTTTGTGATAATGATTTTTTAAATCTGCGTCATCAAAAATTTCATCATAGCCCAAATTGGCAACTTCAGAATCATTTATGGGATATTTTTCCAGCGCAAAATAATTGATAACATGATTTTTATCAGTTTTTAAAAATTCATTAATTGTTACCAAAACGTTAAGACCTGTTCCAAAACCGAGTTCAAGAATATTAATTTCGCAATTATTTACCAATTTTAATCCATTTTCGATAAATACATGTTGTGCTTCCTGTAAAGCACCGTGATGCGAATGATAACTTTCATTTAAATTGCTGATAAACAAAGTTTTACTCCCGTCATTAGTGTTTCTAATTTCTCTTTCCAAGTATTTTTTTTTCAAAATTAAACTAAAATTTTCATATTTAAAAAATTATGTTATATTTGTGTAATACCAATTAAAATTTCAAAAATGATAATTCAAAAAACTGAAAATCCAAGAATTTCAACCTTTGATCCAAATAATTTTTCTTTCGGAAATACTTTTATAGACCACATGGTGATTTGTGAATACGAAGATGGAAAATGGGGAGAAGTGAAAGTAATGCCTTATGGTCCACTTCCTTTTACTCCGGCAATGATGGGTGTAAATTATGGACAGGCTTGCTTTGAAGGAATGAAGGCTTATAAAGATAAAGACGGCCAGGTTTTTCTTTTCCGTCCTGAAAAAAATTTTGAAAGATTCAATAAATCATCGAAAAGACTTGCCATTCCCGAAGTTACTGAAGAAATTTTCTTGGAAGGTTTAAGAGCTTTAGTTGATTTAGATAGAGATTGGATTCCTCAAGGAGAAGGAAACTCGTTGTATATACGTCCTGTTGTTTTTGCTACAGAAGAAGCTTTAAAAGCAAGAATTTCTTCAAAATATATGTTTGCGATTGTTGCTACACCAGCAAAAAGTTATTATACGGCTCCTGTTTCTGTTTTAATTTCCGATTATTATTCTCGTTCAGCAAATGGAGGAGTAGGTTTTGCAAAAGCTGCAGGAAATTATGCAGGTGCTTTTTATCCTACACAATTGGCCAATGAACAAGGTTATGAACAGGTAATTTGGACTGATGACAC
>JAEZWE010000181.1 GCA_023420435.1 Bacteroidota bacterium | reverse complement strand
GATTCATGGACATCAAAAATTCTTCATTGCTGATGCTGGTTTTCATACTTTTTTCAACAAATTCCATCGCTTCAATAGGATTCATATCGGCTAAATATTTTCTTAAAATCCACATTCTTTGTTGCGTAACATCTTCGTGAAGCAAATCATCTCTTCTGGTGGATGATGAAACTAAATCAATGGCAGGATAAATTCTTTTGTTGGCAATTTTTCTGTCCAATTGAAGTTCCATATTTCCGGTTCCTTTAAATTCTTCAAAAATTACCTCATCCATTTTAGATCCGGTATCTATTAATGCAGTAGCAATAATGGTTAAACTTCCTCCTCCTTCAATTTTTCTTGCAGCACCAAAAAATCTTTTCGGTTTATGAAGCGCATTGGCATCTACACCTCCGGAAAGCACTTTTCCCGAAGCCGGAGTTACGGTATTGTAAGCTCTGGCAAGCCTCGTAATAGAATCCAGTAAAATTACTACATCGTGTCCACATTCTACCATTCTTTGAGCTTTTGCAAGCACTAAGTTGGCAACTTTTACGTGTTTATCTGCGGCTTCATCAAAAGTAGAAGCAATAACTTCCGCATTTACACTTCTTTCCATATCGGTAACTTCTTCCGGTCTTTCATCAATTAAAAGAACCATCATATAAGCTTCAGGATGATTGGCAGAAATTGCGTTGGCAATATCTTTTAGAAGCATTGTTTTTCCGGTTTTCGGTTGTGCCACAATCATAGCACGCTGTCCTTTTCCAATTGGAGCAAAAAGATCCACAATTCTGGTAGAAAGTGTGGAGCCTTTTCCGGCAAGATTAAATTTTTCCTGAGGGAAAAGCGGCGTTAAATATTCAAAAGCAACACGGTCTTTGATAAATGCTAAATCTCTTCCGTTAACTTCTGTAGGCTTCATCAAGGAAAAATATTTTTCTCCTTCTTTAGGAAGTCTTACAATTCCTTTTACAGTATCTCCTGTTTTTAGACCAAAATTTCTGATTTGTGTTGTAGAAACATACACATCATCTGGTGAAGAAATATAAGAGAAATCCGAAGACCTCAAGAACCCATAATTGTCAGGAAGTATTTCTAAAACCCCTTCAATAGTAACAATTCCATCGAAATTGAATTCTTTTTTTGATTCAGTTTCTTCAGAATTTCCTTCTGGTTTAGGCTGATTCTGATTTCGGTTTTGGTTGGGATGTTGATTTTTTTGATTTGGGTGTTGCTTTTGCCTTTGATTAGGATTGGAATTCGGGTTGGAATTCTGATTTTGGTTTTGAACCTGATTTGTAGTAGCAACTTGTTCTGCAGGTGCAGATTCTGTTTTTTGAATTTCTGAAGATTCTGAAACCGTTTCTTCAGTATTTTCTTTGGGTGCAATTCTCTTTCGCTTGTTTTTGGGTTGCTTTTGAGAATCTTGCGGGCTTGTTTCAACCGTAGTGGTTAATTCAGTTTCTAGGGCTTCAAAATTCAGCTCTTCCGTTTTGGTTTCTTCTACTTTTGGAGCCGGTTTTTTTGCTTTAGGTTTTGCTACTTTAGGAGCTGGCTTTGTTTCTTCTGTTGCAGTTTCGTTTTCAGTTTCAACGAAATATTTTCTTGCAATTCCTGGATTGGAGGCCTGAAAATCGAGTATTGCGAAAATTTTGTCGTTATCTGTACTGTTTTTGGCCACTTTAACACCAAATTCCTTCAGAATTCCAGAAAGTTCCGCTTCGGTTTTCGACCGTAACGTTTCAATGTTGAACATAAATGTATGTAAAAATTGTATTAATTATTTGAAATAAGAAAATGAAAGTCAGGCGACTTTCTCTTTATAACGTGTATTGCAAATCTACACTTATTTTTGAAATATCCAAAATTTGTATTATTTTTGGGGTTTAGAAATAAAAAAATGCTTCAAAGAATCCAAACCGTTTTTATGTTTATTGCTGTACTTTGTGCTGTAGCGCTACATTTTACGGGAATGGATGTGGAACTTTTTAACACAAAATATATTATTGAAAGTATCACTTTGGTTTCCAGTTTAATCGGCATTTTTTCAATTTTTAGTTTTAATAAAAGACCAAGACAGATTCTGTTGAATAACCTCAACATTTTCATAAACGCTTTGTTGATTGGTTTACTGATTTACTGGCTACTAAATTTATCCGGAGGAATTGCTTTTCCTGAGAAGGGTATTGAGCCCGTTTTCCCAATTGTGGCGATTTTTTGTTTGTTTGCAGCAAACATTTACATTCGTCGGGATGAAAGGCTCGTAAAATCTGTGGACAGACTTCGGTAACCTTACAACGATTTTTTTTGAGTGTAAACAGTTCCAATTTTGGAGCTGTTTTTTTGTTTTACAAAGTAAAATCATCTTTCGTACGTCTCTTAAAAATGCAACTGAATTAAATTTCCGTAATTTTGCTTTTCAATTTATTTTAATGAACTATTACAAAAGGGCAATCCAGTACATTTTGCCTTATAATAAATCTCTTTTTGCAGGAATTTTTTTTAACATCTTGTATGCGCTTTTCAATATTGTAGCGATGTTATTTTTTATTCCGGTTCTGAATATTCTCTTTGATAAAAAAACTCCAAAAATTGAAATAAAGCCGGAATATAATGGTGACATTTTCAGTATTGGAAGTTATTTAAAGGACAGTTTTAATTTTTTTATTCAAGAACTCCAAGAAAATAAAGGCCCTGAATTTGTGCTTTTAATTACTTGTATCATTTTTATTTCCATGTTTTTGTTTCGAAATATTTTCAGTAATTTTTCTGAATTTTATCTGACCTATTCAAGAACCGGAGTTTCACGAGATTTTAGAAGCCGACTTCATAAAAAGATTTTGGATTTACCGGTTTCTTTTTTCAGCGACACCAGAAAAGGAGACATTTTCGCAAGAATTACTTCTGATGTTGCCGAAATAGAGGGAAATATTTTAAACAGCTTAATCGATATCATTAGATCTCCTATTGTTATTATTCTAACCATGGGTTATCTTTTGTACTCAAATTTTCAGTTAACCATTTTTACTTTAATCGTTTTTCCAATAATGGGAACATTAATTTCTATGATTGGTAAAAGTCTGAAAAGAGACACTGGAGAAGCGCAAAACGAATTAGGGAAAATGTATTCTTATGTTGATGAAACTTTGGTGGGTTTAAAAGTCATTAAAATTTTTGATGCTTCTTCACAAATTCAAAAACGTTTTGACAACACTTTAAATACGATTAGACATCTCTCCTTAAAACTTTTCAAGAAAAAAGCTTTAGCTTCTCCGGTAAGTGAACTTTTAGGAGCATTTACTATTGGAATGATTGTTTATTTCGGAGGAAAACTCGCATTACAAGGAAAAGGTTTGTCTGGAGCCGAATTTATCGTTTACATTTCTTTGTTTTACACCATTTTGGATCCTTTGAAAAAGCTTTCCAATGCAATTTCAAATTTTCAGAAAGGGGAAGTTTCTGCAAAAAGGGTTTTTGAAATTTTAGATGCAGATTATCAGATAAAAGAAATTGAAAATGCAGTAGAAATTGATGATTTAAAAGATAAAATTGAATTTAAAAACATCAGCTTTGGTTACGAAGACCGAAAAATTTTAGACAATTTCTCTTTAACCATACCAAAAGGAAAATCGGTGGCTCTTGTAGGGCAAAGTGGAAGTGGAAAAAGTACGCTTGCGAACTTAATTACAAGATTTTACGATGTTCAGGAAGGTGAAATTCTGATTGATGGCGTAAACATCAAAAACATTAAACTTTCCAGCTACAGAAAGCTTTTCGGCTTGGTTACACAAGACAATATTTTGTTTAATGATTCCATCAATAATAACATCGCATTAGGAAATTTAAAAGCTGGAAAAAACGATGTTCAAAACGCTGCAAAAATTGCCAATGCTAATGATTTTATTCTGGATTTACCTCATGGTTACGATACCGGAATTGGTGAAGCTGGCGGAAAATTATCTGGCGGACAAAAGCAAAGAATCTCCATTGCAAGAGCGGTTTTGAAAAATCCACCAATTATGATTTTGGATGAAGCCACTTCTGCATTAGATACCGAATCTGAAAGGTTGGTTCAAGATGCTTTAGAACATATGATGGAAAACAGAACTTCTCTGGTCATTGCGCACCGCTTATCAACCATTCAAAAAGCAGATCAAATTGTGGTGATGGAAAAAGGAAAAATTATGGAACAAGGAACACACAATGAACTGTACAATAAAGATGGTGTATACCGGAAATTAGTTGATTTACAGAATTTTGAATAATAAAAAAACCGGAATATTTCCGGTTTTTTTGTTGATCTATTTTAAGATTTTATTCCTTCATTTTTGCAATAACATCAATTCCTCCTTTTGTTTTATCCCCTATTTTACAAACAATTTCAGAATCTAAAGGAAGAAAAACATCCATTCTTGAACCGAATTTTATGAATCCATATTCGTGTCCAGCTTTTGCAGTATCTCCTTCATGACAATAAAAAACAATTCTTCTCGCCACATAACCAGCAATTTGTCTAAAAACCACTTTATGATTGGTTAAACTTTCCACAGCAACTGTAGTTCTTTCATTTTCAGTCGAAGATTTTTCGTGCCATGCAACCAAATATTTTCCCGGATGATATTTTTTATAAATTACTTTTCCTGAAACAGGATAACGGCAAATATGAACATTTAAAGGTGACATAAAAATCGAAATTTGAATAGCTTGTCCTTTCAAAAATTCCTCTTCCTCAACCACTTTTATCATCACCACTTTTCCATCAACCGGAGCTATAACATTTTCTTTGTGATCCAGAATTTCCCGTTCCGGAACCCTGAAAAACCAAAACACCAATCCATAAATGATTAAAAGCGGAACTATAATTAATAACGACCAAATTTCTAAAAAATAGACCGCTGCAAAACCAACAATGCCCAATAAAAGAGTAGCAACAATGATGGTTCCTTTCGATTCTTTATGAAGTTTCATTAAATATTTTTAAAATTTTACAAACGATCCAATATGAAATACAAATATACAACAGGAACAGCAATAATAAAACTGTCTAAACGGTCCAAAATTCCACCATGCCCAGGAATGATATTTCCACTGTCTTTAACCCCAAAATTTCTTTTCAGTTGGCTTTCAACCAAATCTCCAAATGGAGCAAAAGCAGAAACTAAAAACCCAACAATCATCCAGTTTCCTCGCAATTCCGGGAAATATTTTTCAATAAAAAAACCTAAAACTATGGTCAAAACAACACCTCCTGCAAAACCTTCCCAAGTTTTTTTTGGCGAAATTGTAGGCACCATTTTATGTTTCCCAAAAAATTTTCCTGTTAAGTACGCAAAAGTATCGCTACTCCAAATCAAAATAAAAAGAAAGAAAACTTCTAACGTAAAAAGATTATCAATACTTGAATATTTGGGCAGTCCCAAAGCTAGACCAAATGGTAAAGCGGTATAAATAGCAGTAAAAATTAACTTACCGTTATCAAAATACAATTCATTAGGATATTTGAAAAGGGTAATTACTGCTATAGGAATTAAAGAAATTCCTAAAATTTCAGATAATCTAAAATCAAAGTAAAAATCGTGTTGGAAATATCGCTTCGCAAAAAGATAAAAAACCAAAGCCACTAAAGGAAAAACAATCCACTTTTCGTAGCCTTTTCCGAATTTCATTATGGTCATACATTCTTTTGCAGCAAAAAATAACAGTAAAACAATAAATCCAAAATAAAGATGATGTTGCTGAATATTAGGAACTATTTTTGAAAGAAGCTGCGCTCCAATTGGATGGGTGCAGAAAATCACAACCATTACATAAAATAATCCAGAAACGCTTCGCTGAATAAAATTTTTGTCCAAAATAAAATAAATAAAGAGTTATTAATCTTCTAAAAGCAGAAGAAAAAGCTTTGAATTATTATCACTTGGTGAATCCAATTTGTTTTGGTTTCCACTAATGGAAGTTAGGTTTTTAATATTTCCGTTTCTCTTAATTTTGGACATCGCTTCATTAAGGTTGGAAACTATTTGAGAAACATTCGCCATGATAATGATTTTCTCAGGAAGCCTGGATGAGTGATAATGAAGAATATTGTTGTGCGATAACATAATTCTTCCGTCATAAGCGATTAAATATTCACAGGTAATAAATGCAGCATCATTGAAAAGCTCTAAAGTTGGCGTGTAAGAAACTTTCACTACATCCATAAAATTTTTCAAATCTTTATCACAACAGAAAACGGATTTGATATCCTCAATTTTCAGAATTTTATTGAGGGTTTGAAGCGCTTCAGCCTCATCAGCACAATAATTAAAAAAACCTCCGGAATGCGTGAAGAGCTGAGCAAACTTGTAATCGAGATCAGCATTTTTCAGCGAATCTCCTAATTTTTCCAAACTCTGATTTTCATCTTCAGAAGGTTGGTTGGTTATTTTACTTACAAATCTTTTAAAAAGGCTCAATTTCAGCAGTTATTATAATATGAACAAAAGTAAAAAATAATTTAAAAAATTTATGAATTTTTTGTATAAGAAAAAAGAAAAACCCGGAAATTGATGAAAATTTTCATAATTCCGGGTTTTTTATATTAAAGTTGAGTAGGACTTTCCGGCGCTGCAACGTTTTCCGTTTGGTTGGAAGGGGTCTCGGAATTGGCTACAGGATGATCCGTAAGTTCAGGATCCCAAGCTCTTTTTCCAAAAATTTCCTCTAAGTCTTCGCGGAAGATAACTTCTTTTTCTAAAAGTTTACTTGCTAAAGCATCTAGTTTCGGACGGTTTTCCGCTAAAATTTTCAAAGCACGATCATATTGATTTTCGATAATATCTTTTATTTCTACATCAATTTTTTTCGCGGTTTCTTCAGAATAAGGTTTTCCAAAACTGTATTCAGATTGTCCTGAACTGTCATAATAAGAAATATTTCCAATATTATTGCTTAGTCCATAAATCGTTACCATAGCTTGCGCTTGTTTCGTTACTCTTTCCAAATCGGAAAGGGCTCCTGTAGAAATATTTCCAAATGCGGTTTGTTCTGCAGCTCTTCCTCCTAAAGTTGCACACATTTCGTCCAACATTTGTTCGGTTGTGGTTAATGATCTTTCTTCCGGCAAATACCAAGCTGCTCCTAAAGATCTTCCTCTTGGAACAATGGTAACTTTCAAAAGTGGTGCAGCGTGTTCTACCAACCAAGAAATTGCAGCATGTCCTGCTTCATGATAAGCAACTCTTTTCTTTTCAGAAGGTTTAATCGCTTTATTTTTCTTTTCCAAACCACCGATAATTCGATCTACTGCATCAAGAAAATCCTGTTTGTTAACCGCTTCATGATTGTTTCTTGCTGCAATAAGTGCTGCTTCATTACAAACATTGGCAATATCTGCTCCTGAAAAACCTGGGGTTTGTTTAGCTAAAAACTCTCGGTCAACAGAAGGATCTAATTTAATTTTTGAAAGATGAACTTCAAAAATTTGTTTTCTTTCATGTAATTCCGGTAAATCCACATAAATAGATCGGTCGAAACGACCAGCTCTCATTAATGCTTTATCTAAAATATCAGCACGGTTTGTAGCTGCCATTACAATAACATTGGTATCGGTTCCAAAACCGTCCATTTCTGTAAGCAACTGATTTAAAGTATTTTCTCTTTCATCATTTCCTCCAGTAAAATTTCCTTTTCCTCTTGCTCTACCAATAGCATCAATTTCATCGATGAAAATAATTGCTGGTGATTTTGCTTTAGCTTGTGCAAACAAATCACGAACTCTGGAAGCTCCTACCCCAACAAACATTTCCACAAAATCGGAACCCGAAAGTGAAAAGAAAGGAACTTTTGCTTCTCCTGCAACCGCTTTTGCTAAAAGAGTTTTTCCTGTTCCTGGAGGACCCACCAATAAAACACCTTTAGGAATTTTACCTCCAAGTTTTGTATATTTTTCAGAATTTTTAAGAAAATCTACTACCTCCTGAACTTCTTCTTTTGCGCCTTCTAAACCGGCAACATCTTTAAAAGTAACATTTATTTTTTCTTTTTCATCAAAAAGTTTCGCGCGGGATTTACCTATCGAGAAAATTTGACCTCCCGGTCCACTGGAACCTGCCATTTTCCTGAAAAACACGAAATAAATAATGGAAAGAATGATTAATCCCACTGCAATTTGTATCAAGAAACTTTCCATAAAAGTTCCGGCTAAGGTAACTTCATTGGTAGTTTTAATTTGTGGATTTTCAGCTTTTGTTTTGTCGAATTTTTCTAAAAATACCTGCAAATCGCCATATTTCAACAAATAGTCTGCTTTTGGAGCAGGATCCATTGCTAAAAACGGATTGTTGGAGGGTTTTTCGGCATTTTTTATTAACTCGGTTTTCGCAGATTGTGTAAGAAAAACATCTGCTTTATACGTATCTCTGTAAATGGTAACATCCTGAACTTTCCCACCTTTCATCAGTTCAAAAAACTTTTCTTCAGTAATTTCATTTTTACCTGCATCGGAAAACATATTGCTTCCAAAAAACAGTATTACCCCAAGAATTGCAATCGGGAAAAACCAGTTAAATCCTTTATTGTTCATCTAAAATGTATGTAAATTAATCTTCGATTTTTGTAATTATCGCGTCTCCCCAAAGTTCCTCAATTTCGTAAAACTCACGAATGTGACGCTGGAAAACATGTACAACAACAGAAACATAGTCCACCAAAACCCACAGTGCATTATCCGTACCTTCTACATGCCATGGTCTTTCTTTCAACTCGTTTCTTACTTTTTTTTCAATATTTCCGGCAATTGCTGAAACTTGTGTATTGGAGTTTGCACTACAAATGATGAAAGTTTCTGCCACAGAATTTTCAATTTTCGAAAGATCGAAAATCATCACATCTTCCCCTTTTGTATCCTGAATTGCTTCTATTATTTTGTCTATTAATGCTTGTTTTTCTTTACTGTTACTCATTAAAAAATTGTATAATCTGCAAATTTATTATTTTTTGTTAACTTATTGCCCTATTTTTAGGCTTTCGAATCATAAAGTTTTCATAAATGTCACCATTTTTCTACCAATCCAAAAGTCTTTCTACTAATGACGAAGTTCTTGATGTTTTACTTCAAAACAATTTAGATTTCGGTGCCCTTTACACTTTTAATCAAACGAAAGGAAAAGGACAGTATGGAAATTCTTGGAAATCGGATGAAAACCTCAATATTGCTTATTCC
>JAEZWE010000161.1 GCA_023420435.1 Bacteroidota bacterium | reverse complement strand
GTATTTTGCAGCTCAAAATTTTTATTATTAGTTCCTAAACCTATCAGGAAAGTTACTTCCTTGTCTTTTACGATAAAGAAAACTTCATTTTTCTTTCCATTAAAAAAGTTTCCGGTGTGTTTTTCATAAGATGAAGCTGCGTTTTTCCAGCTTTCCTCGGTAAAAAATAAAAACTGTTGTGCGGGATTTATTGCTTTATTTTTAGTAATCTTCATTATTTCTTTGTGTTTTTGTTGATGCTTTTAATAGAATAAGTGTTTAGATTTCTGAAGTTTCGTTTTTTTCCAGTTCAGCTTTTTTGGCTAATTCTTTAGGATCTTCCTGGGTATCGAAGAACAGCCATTCTACAGCACGAGGAAATTCCTGTGACCAGAAAAACTCCTGATGTCTTCCTTCGGGATTCATACTCATTTTGAAGTTGAACTGTACGGAATACTGATTTTCCGAATTATCCATCCGTTGCTGAAATTCCTGCATTCTTTCCGTCATTTCCGAACCTTCAATTTCGCCGCCATACATGTAGATTTTGGTATCGTAGGGATATTTGAAGTTCATCATGGGGAAATCATATTCTGGATTTACCCACAGGGAAGGTGAAAAAATCATGAGTTTGGAATAGACTTCAGGATACAAAAAACCACTGTAAAGACTGATCAATCCCCCCAGTGAACTGCCGCCAATTCCCGTAAATTCCCTTTCCGGTTTGGTTCGGTAAACACTGTCCACATAAGGTTTTAAAGTATCTGCCATAAAACGGACGTATTTTTTTCCGGAGGCATTTTTGGCGATGGAATCGGCGTCTAAAACATACTCATCTATACGGTCTTCATGTCCGTTTTCTATAGCAATGATGATGATGTCGCCCCGTCCATATTCTGCTAAAATAGAAAGCTTTTGGTCGATTTCCCAATTTCCGAAAGGGGAACCTTCGTTAAAAAGATTTTGGGCATCCTGAAGATATAAAACAGGATAACATTTATCTGTTTTGTGGTAATTGTAAGGGAGTAAAGCCCACACTTTGCGGGTTTTATCCAGTTGCGGAATATAGAATTTTTCCGATATCAGTTCAATCTCGGGGAAAAACTCATCCTTGAAGGGGCCCCAATTGAGACGCCATTTTTCAACATGGTCTTCTGTTTCCTGAGCGCCTTTGGTAATTTTCCGGTTGGCGTTGATGTTTCCGAAACGGTCGATTTCTACACTTTCCCAACCTCCTTTGGTGAATTTATATTCTATTTTTCCTTTTAGATAACGATCCGGAATTTCGATCAAATAACGACCGTCTTCCTGTAGCTCCATTATATAATCTGAATGTCGGGGATCCCAGTTATTAAAGCTTCCGGTAAGGTAAATGGGCCGCTCATCAATTTCATCAGTGGTGAGGTAAAATTTCATCTATAGGCTTTTGAACGTTTAAAAATACTTATTTTTTCTTGAGTTTGAAAAGAGCATTGTTAATATTCTTGGGGTTTTGTTCTGGTCTTATTCGAGATTGCTTTCCAAAATAGGGGTATTTCCCGAAGGAAACCCGAAGATGATACGAAGGAGATACGAAGGAAATAGGGCTTTACTACGGGTCAACTACGGCTCAACCTTGGGGTAAGCTTTATTTTAAAAAGGTTTTGGAAGATTTAATGAAAGAAAATTTGTAATTTAGCTCCACCATGGTTTTCGATAACCGGTTGAGCAAAAGTGTTTTACGAATATACGCAAAAATATGGGAACCTACCGTTCTATTTTTGAAATTTCCGGAAAATTGGGAGATGAGGTTTTTTACCTGCTGAACGGTAAGCCTGTGGTACGTAAAGTTGGAAAACGAAAGAAAGGCACCAAAAGTACAGGGTTGCAGAAAGTAGTAAAACAAAATACAGAGTTTGGGAAGGCTTCTGCTGCCGGAAAATTTTTTCGCCAAGCCATGAAAGAGGAGTTGGATAGTTTGAATGACCGTTATCTCTACCAAAAGATAAATCAGTTGATGCTGAATATTAAAAACTGCGATACCGCTGTTGCGGGTGAAAAAACCGTTAATGGTGGTTTGGAAACCCTAGAAGGAGCCGATTTGTTTGCTAATTTTTCTTTTGCTAAACATAAAAATGGTATTCCAAAATTGCTGTTTGTTCAAGCGCTGAAGACGGGATTAAAAGCTAAATTATCTTCAGTTCCTGTTTGTGATTGCCAATTTATTGAACTGCAAATAAACTTGGATAACGGAAATTTTCGAAAAAACAGTATTGTTTTTCCATCAGCTAAAGAATTGGTTTTTAAAAAAGCTTTTCGAAAGAAGAAAGAGTGTGTGAGTTTGTTTTTTGTGTTCGGAGAAGATTTTTTGAGTGGGGTGGTTTTGGGGGAAGATCTTTAGGGGTAAAGTAGTAAAGAGATTGAGTTGTAAAATCGAAAAGTTGTAAAGAGGTGAAGTTTTTTGATTTTTAAACGGTTAAAGAGGTAAAAATGTGAAGAAAGGCAACAGAACTAAATAGATTTTTTTAATTTATGTTTATTTTGGGCTCAAAGTCGGGAGACTTTGCGGAGCGGGGGCATATGAAAATCTTTTAAAACAAATTGAATTAAAGCCATATAATAGTTGGCCTATTAAGTAATTAAGTAATGAAGCATAAAGTTTTTTTTACCGCAGGATATGATGATGATATCGATTCACTTTCAAGAGAATTAAGGTCAGATGTTTTAATTCAAGATTCAGACGGCAATTTTTATAATCCATTATTTATAACTATTGATAGAATTAAATCTGAATTTGAAAATGACAAGTTTTGTTATGTTGATGACAATATAGTTTTTCTTCACCAAGTTACCAAAGACAATATACTAAAATCAATTGAAGAACTCTATAAATGGCAATTTGACAAAAGATGGCGTCCTATTAATAATGAAATGTTAGAAAATTTTTTTTATCCCAAAGAAAACTGGGTTATTTTTATTCTTGATTTTTAAGGGAATCAATAGCTAGATTTGGATATAACAACTTATTAAAGAAAGGATAGAATAAAAAATAAAAGAAATTGCTGGTGAGATCGCAGAAGAAGGTTTTGAAAAAAGTGCAGATTTTATTGTTGATGAAGCTGGCCATGCAGTTGCTGTTAGTCAAAGAAGGATGATAGATAGTTTTCTTAAAGCAGAATTCCCGCTGCGCAAAGTCTCCCGACTTTGAGCAGATGGTTACTCATCCCGCTTATAATGGCAAATTAAACAAATTCTATTAATTTTATTTTGCTTTCTAAAAATATAATTGGGAAGCAATCCAAAAGTTAGTACAAGAAAAATGAATTACTTTTGAAAATGTAAAGATTTAATTACTGAAATGCTCAAAGTCGGGAGACTTTGCGCAGCGGGCAGGTAGAACCACCACATTTAGATGTAAACTATCCCAATCCTAAACCTGGCAATATGCCAAACAAGAAAAAATTACCAGTAAAATATTAAAATTAAATATCATGTTATCATTCATTACTTATAAAGATGCTCCCGAAGAATTAGAAATTATATTTGATTCTGATGGAGCTGATGATCTTATTCAATATTTACAAGATGTAAAAGAGCAAAAAGATCATATGCATTTAGTTATTGATACAGAATTAAAACCCTATCCTATAATAGATGAAAAAAAAGAAGAAGTATTTTATGCGAAATATGTAAGAATAGAATATGCTGAAAAAAAAGAATGGGATATAGAAGAAAAATAAAATTATGTAATAATGCTCCAAATTGATAGGTAGAAAAGTAATCAATCAAAAATTATAACATGAATAAAAACAAACTAACATCATTCGATGATTGGCGTAGACAAGGGCAAGAAAAATATTTAAGCGGAGTAAAACTTATATTCAGAAATTATAAGCCATACCGTTTGGGATGGGAACATGATCATTGTGAGTTTTGTGGGATTAAGTTTTCGTTTAATAAAGAAGATTTACATAAAAGTTATTCAACATTTGATGGTTATCGTTGGATATGTGTTCCTTGTTTTAATGATTTTAGAGAAGAATTTAATTGGAAAGTATATGATGATACAAATAATTAGTAACCATCTGCTCAAAGTCGGGAGACTTTG
>JAEZWE010000158.1 GCA_023420435.1 Bacteroidota bacterium | reverse complement strand
GTTTTGATGTATCCAAAAGATAAACCGCTGGAAGAATTTAAATATTATTGCGAATTTGAAGGAAAAAAATACCGCTGGTACGAAAGTACACCCAATTCCATTCATTCTGCTGCAGGTTTTTTTGAAGATCGATTAGAATTTAAACTCTATAATTACAAAGAATTTGTTAATGGAACCGAAATGGTTTCCTGGGAAGAAGTGGATGGAAAAAAACAGTTTTTCTGGGGAAAACATATCCCGAAAGGAAAAATAAAAAGAGCTTTCAAGCCGCCATATATGCCCAATTATTATGGAATTGGCATTGTACAGCCTTTTTATTACAACATTAGCAGCATGATTAATATTATCGGAATTACGGCTTTATTAATTTCTTTACTACAACTTTATATCTACATTTCGCGCACCAACAAAACGGTTTTTGAAGAAAGTATCAGTTTTGCAGAAGTAAAAGATAAAGAATTGGTGAGTCAATCTTTTACACTTTCCGGAGGTTCTGCTCCCATGAAATTGGATTTAAGCTCTGAAGTGGATAATTCCTGGGCAAATGCACAAATAAGTTTGGTAAACGAAGAAACCAATGAAATTACTTACACTTCTCAAGATGTGGAATATTATCACGGAACAGATGGCGGTGAAAGTTGGAGTGAAGGAAGTAGAACAAATAATTTTAATTTTTGCGGTTTAGCGCCGGGGAAATATCATTTTTTAATTTCTGCAGAAAAGGAAACAGCATCCATTATTCCAACTTCGGTTTCATATCCCGGAAATCCGGGAACAATGGTTTCTATAAGTCCTAGTGGTTATGTAGAAGTTCGTGATAATAAAACCGGAATTATTACAACTTACGGTGATGTAGCCACTTACAAAAAAGATTCTGCAAATGCGGCACAAATGATTTTGCTGAAAAAAAAGGAAGATTCTGCTTCCGGATTATCAGACGTTCCTTTATCACAACCAGCAACTGTAGAAGTAAATTCTGAAAATCAAAAAATTACACTGAAAGCAACTTGGCTTCCCGTTTCCTTGTGGAATTATATCATTATTATGATTTTGCTTTTGATTTTTGTAGTGGGTTCTTATTGGGGAAAACAACTTTTTAACCAATCGAAGTGGAGCAATTCTTCCAATTCACCTTATCCAAAATATGAAGAATGATGAATAATTTTTTTAATTATATTAAACACAATTGGTTTTTATTTTCTTTAGCTGCGTTTTTCTTGGGTTGGTTTGTATATCTTACGTATTCCGGAAATAAATTCTGCGATTGTGCAAAAACAGAAACTTATAAAGACGGAACCACACGTGTTCGTTCTTCAGGAACAACTTATTATCGATATTATCACAAATAATTTAAACTATGGAATTTAATTTTGGACCACTTATCAATTCTATTGCCTTCTCATTTTTGGGAATTATTATACTTTTAATTGGCTATTTTATTATTGAAAAATTAACACCCGAAAAAACCTGGAAAGAAATTGTTGAAAATAAAAATGTAGCCTTAGCGATCATTTTTGGAGCATTTATTCTTGGTATTTCTTTCATTATAGGAATGGCAATTCATGGCTAAAAAAAGAATTTCCTTCGAACTTCTTTTATTATTTTCGGTATTTGTTATCGCTACTTGCGGACTGGTTTATGAATTGGTTGCAGGTGCTTTAGCAAGTTACCTTTTGGGAGATTCCGTAAAACAGTTTTCGTTCATTATCGGAGTTTATCTCTTTTCGATGGGAGTTGGATCTTATTTGGCGAAATTCATCAAAGAAAATTTGCTTGATAAATTCATAGAAATCGAAATTTTGGTCGGAATTATTGGCGGACTTTCTTCCGTGATTCTCTTTTTACTTTTCAATACCGTTCAACATTTTGAGTGGGTTTTGTATTTCTTGGTTTTCATTACCGGATGTTTGGTTGGGATTGAAATTCCTTTGTTGATGAATATCTTAAAAGACCGAATTGCTTTCAAAGATTTGGTTTCCAATGTTTTTGCGGTAGATTATATTGGTGCTTTATTGGCTTCCATTTTATTTCCATTGGTCTTAATTCCTCATTTGGGAATTATCAGAACTTCACTTTTTTTTGGATTAATTAATATTTCCATTGCAATTTTTCTCAGTTTTTATTTGAGCTCAGAATTGAAAAATAAAATCAGTTTAAAAGCAAAATCCATTTTTTCATTTCTTATTTTAATAATCCTTTTCATTTTTGCAGATCGTATTTTATCGTATTCCGAAGAACAATTGTACGGTGAAAACGTCATTTATTCGCATTCATCATCTTATCAAAGAATCGTTTTAACGAGAAATAATAAGGAATTCCGATTGTACTTGAACAACAATTTACAATTTTCTTCCACTGATGAATACCGATATCACGAAGCCTTGGTTCATCCTGCTTTTTCCTTTGCCAAAAAAATTGAAAATGTTTTGGTTTTAGGAGGTGGAGATGGTTTTGCGGTCCGCGAAATTTTAAAATATCCGGAAGTTAAAAACGTCACTTTAGTTGATTTGGATGGAGAAATGACCAAATTTTTTCAGGAAAATCATACGATGAAAGAACTCAATCAAAACGCACTTAACAATTCGAAAGTAAAAATTATCAATCAAGACGCTTTTATTTGGGTGAAAAATCAAAACCAAAAATTTGATGTTGTCGTAATCGATTTTCCGGATCCTTCCAATTACAGCTTGGGAAAATTATATTCCAGCCAATTTTATCGCGAGTTGGAAAAAATTACCACTCCTGAAACCAAAATTGTGGTACAAACGACTTCCCCTTATTTCGCACCGAAAGCATTTTGGTGCATTCAAAAAACATTGGAGCAAAGTTTTTCAGAAGTTCAGGCCTATCATACGTATGTTCCCAGTTTTGGAGAATGGGGTTTTTGTATCGCTTCAAAAGACGGTTTAAACAAAAAATTTCGGGAACAAAAAAATTTAAAATTTTACGACGGAAATTTTGCAGCCATGACTTATTTCAACAAAGACATGATGGCAAAAAATGTGGAAGTGAACCGTTTGGATAATCAAATTTTAGTGCGCTATTTCGATGAAGAATGGGGAAAAGTACAGTAGAAAAGATTTTCTAAAAACTATTGTTTTAGCCGGAATTTTTATTCCGTTCATGCAATACTGCGGAAAAAAAGCAAAATCATTTATAGTAAAAATCACAGGAACCAATCATGTTCTCGGACACCGACTTTGGACGAAAGATTTTCCCAAACCTTCAGAAGAAATTAAAACAAAATTTTTAATTGTTGGCGCCGGAATTTCAGGTTTATCGGCAGCTCGATATTTCAAACAAAACGGAGAAAACGATTTTTTACTTTTAGAAATGGAAAATTCTGTTGGTGGAAACTCTAGAAACGGCGAAAATAAATTTTCAAAATTTCCTTTGGGTGCGCATTATCTTCCGCTTCCCAATAAAGATGATTTAGAATTGATTGAGTTTCTGAGAGAATGCAAAATGTATCTGGGAGATGATGAAAACGGACAGCCAATTTTAGACGATTATCAACTTACTTTTCCTAAAGCAGAACGTCTTTTTTACCGAAATCAATGGCAAAATGATATTGTCCCGAAAACAGGAATTTCTGAAAAAGTAAAAATGGAATTTGAAAGTTTCTTTGAAGAAATGGAAGTTTTCAAAAACAAAAGAGACAACGGCGGTAAATTGTGGTTCGATATTCCTATTTCAAAATCCAGCAAAGAAGCAAGTAAATTAGATGAAATCACTTTTTTGGATTGGCTTATTTACAATCATTTTGATTCTGAAGAACTTTTATGGTTATTAGATTATTCTTCTCGGGATGATTTTGGTTTGGGAATAAAATACGTTTCGGCTTGGGCAGGAATTCATTATTTTGCCGGAAGAAAAAATAATTGGGCAACACACAGAGAGGATCAGG
>JAEZWE010000146.1 GCA_023420435.1 Bacteroidota bacterium | reverse complement strand
ACCCAAAAGTTATCATGAAACTCAATTTTGAAATGGGAAAGGTTTTTTTTGAAATTTTTTTGAAGAAAAGAATAGAGTAATTCTTTCTGAAAATCGGGGGCAAAAATTTGAGGAGCCACAAAATTTTCGTGCATTTCAAAAATTTGGGGGGAAGAAAGTTCAGGATTTGAAATGAGAATGTCTTCCGCAACTCCGAATTGTAATTTTTTATTTTTAACAAACCCGATTTTATCTGAAAACTCCTTGGCTAAACGCCAATCATGGGAAGAAAATAGAATTAATTTATTTTGTTTTTCAGCTAAATTTCTAAGTGTTTTCAAAATCATGATTTTATTATCTTCGTCCAAATGTGTGGTTGGTTCGTCTAAAATAATCATGGGTGAATTTTGTGCTAAAGCTCTTCCAATGAATGCTTTTTGAAGATTTCCATCGGAAAGTTTTGAAACTGGAAAATTTTTAAATTCCGTTAAATTCAAACTTTCAATAATTTCTTCAATTTCCTGTTTATCAATGTTTTTTAATTCAAAATAGTAAGGATAATGGATATACTTTCCAAGTGAAATTAGATCATACAAAGTATAATTAACCGGAATTTGAGATTTTGAAAAAACAACCGAAATGTTTTCCGCAATTTCTTTTGAGGTGAGATTTTTTATTTTTTTTTGATTGAGAAAAATTTCCCCTTTTAAAAGTGGAATTTGCTTTAATATACTTTTAATTAAAGTTGTTTTACCAATACCGTTATTTCCTATTAAAAGACAAACTTCGCCTAATGCCAAAGAAATTTCAACGCCTTGTATTAAAGGAGTTTTAAAGCCGATGTCGATATTTTTTAATTCTAAAAACAATATTTAATTACGAATTCTGAATTATGAATTATGAATTATGAATTATGAATTATGAATTATGAATTTTGTTTTTTAACAGCATCATCAAAATTACAGGAATTCCGAAGAGCGAGGTAATGACATTTAAAGGAAATTGTGAAATTTCTGAAATTGATGAGAAGATTTCCATAATTAATATTCCTAAAATCATATTCAAAATCCACTGTTGCCACAATTTTGCAGGATTATAAAGTAATCTTGAAAAATGAGGAACTACAATTCCAATAAATAAAACCGGTCCCAAAAACGCTGTAACAGAAGCTGAAAGTAGTGAAGAAGCGATGATGATTAAATATTTCAGCGTACTCAAATTTACTCCAAAACTTTTGGCGTAATTGGTTCCTAAAGAATTTCCTATCAAAGGTTTTATGGATTTAAAGCTTAAAAATAAACCAAAAATTACAATAAAAGTCAGCATGAAAATTTGGTTTCTTGTAACGGAATTATTAGCACCAAAACTCCATAAAATATAATTTTTCAGACTTTGATTTTCCCCATAAAACTGCAAAATTGAAACGACAGCTCCCGCTAAAGCAGAAATCAAAAAACCGAAAATAATTAGAAATGATTGATCCTGAAACCGGTTGGAAAAAGCCAGTAAAACCAGCATTAATAAAAGACTTCCTGTAATTGCAGATATACTCAAAAAACTGTTTTGTAAAACTTCAGGAATAATAAAATTTTGAGAATAGAAAATGTAAAAAGCCACACTTAAACTTGCAATGGAAGTAATTCCCAGAACTGAAGGTCCCGCCAAAGGATTTTGAAAATATTCCTGCAACAAAAATCCTGAAGTTGTTATTGAAATTCCGGCTAAAAGCATCACAAGAACTCTATTGATACGTAGTTCCGCAATTTGAGAATTTTCAGAATTTCCAAAAAAATCGGAAAAAGAAAGTTCCAAAAATCCAATATTCAAATTCAAGATTATTGCTGCAAAAACAAGAATCAACAAAAAAATAATCAGACTTTTGAAACCTTTTATCATGAAGCAAAAGTGCTTTATCTTGATTTTTTACTTTCGCCAGAAACTGCTGAATTTTCAGCGTTAATGCCAAACGAAGCGATTTTTTGATCCAATTGTTCTTTGGTCATCATGCTCATATATTCATCCGTTTTTTCTCCTTTTCTCATAAAAGTAAAAGGAATTCCGCTGCCATCCCAATTTTTAAAATTTTTACTGAAAAAATCTGCTCCTAAAGCTGCACCGTCTAAAAGAATAATATTTTCCGTAAGTCCTTTTTCTTCCGCAAAAGTTTTTACTTCTGTGGACCAATCTGTTCTTTTATCCAAACTTACAAAAGTCCATTTTACCGGTTGGTTTTTCAATTCCTCCATTTTTTCTTTAAAATGCGGAATTTCTCGCATACATGGTCCGCACCAAGTGGCGAAAAAATTGGTAACATAAAGCGTATCATTGTTTTTAGCAGAAAGAAAATCTGAAATTTGATCAGGAGAAAATTCTACTTCCTTAAAAGAAATGGCAGGTTCGTAAGTTTCCGGCGCAACAATGGTATCCGTTTCAAAATTTTCTTCCGTCGTTACCACTTCTTTTTTATTACACGATAAACCCACAAAAGCGATTAATGTTGCTAAGACAATCTTCTTCATTTTTTTTATTATTTTTGGTTGAGAAATGGAACAAGCCTTACCAATTGTAAAAAACCTGAACTTTCATCGGCTAAAAATAGCGAAAAAGGAAAAACTAACCAAAAACGTTTTCTTCCTTGAGTTTGATATTCCCCAAGAACTTCAAAAAAACTTTCGGTTTGAAGCCGGACAATATGTTGTGCTGCGTTATCTGCATCAAGAGGAAATTTTCCAAAATGATTTTTCGATGATTTCGGCTCCTTTTGAAGATAAAATTCAACTCGCAATAAAGATCAATTCTGAAGAAAGTTCGGTAAATTCTTTATTTGAAAACTATAAAATTGGTGATGAATTGGAGGTTTCGGAACCAAAAGGTCGTTTTACGTTAGTTTCAAAACCGCATGAATTCCGAACTATTGTTGGTTTTGCTGCCGGAATTGGAATTACGCCTATTTTTAGTCATTTTAAAAATATTTTGCATAACGAACCAAGAACCCGGATTTTGCTTTTTTATGGAAATAAAAGTAAAAATGAGGTGGTTTTTTATCAGGAATTAGAAGATTTAAAGAAAAATCATCCGGAACGTTTTGAGGTTCATTATTTTTTTTCGAGAGAAAAAGTGGGAAATGCTCTGCTGGAAGGACGTTTGGATGAAAAAAAATTAAATTTGATTATCAACCAAATCATGATGATCGATGATACGGATGAAGAAGTTACTTTGTGGGATTCTGTTGACGAAGTTTTGATTTGTGGAAAAGGAGAAATGATAAAATCCATTGCCAACGGTTGTTACCAAAACGGAATTCCGAAAAAAAATATTCATTTTGAGTTATTTGAAACTTTTAATGAAGACATTTATCCAGTAGAAAAGGAATTTCCTTTGTTGGAAAATATTGATGTGGAGTTTAAAATTTTTAAAAATTCCTATCAAACTCAATTTGAAGATAACAAAACAAAAATTTTGCAACAGCTATTAATTCAAAAATATCCGGTTCCTTATTCCTGCAAATCGGGAATTTGCGGAAGTTGCATTTGTAGATTGGAAGAAGGTGAAGTTGAACTTTTGGAAAACGAATATCTAACCGAAAATGAAGAAAAAGAAGGAAAAATATTGGCTTGCATGTCGATACCGATGAGTAAAAAAATAAAAATAAATTTCGATCTCGATTGAAAAGAATTCTAGACATCTTAAAAATGTTTTTTGCAACAGTAGAGATTATTTTACTGTTGGTTATTTTGTGTAATGTATGGGTTTTTTCAGTAATTGATGGAAATACCTATACCAAAATTTCGAAAATTCCGCCAAGAAAAACAGCGGTTGTTTTGGGAACTTCACCTAAAATGAAATCAGGAGTTGCCAATCCGTATTTTATACTAAGTATGGACGCAGCAGCTTTACTTTATCATCACGGGAAAGTAAAAGAAATTTTAGTAAGTGGAGAAAAAAGTAAAGGTTACAACGAACCGGAAGCCATGAAAAACTACCTTATTTATCAAGAAGGTGTTCCTGAAAATATTATTATTGAGGATTTTGAAGGCTTTAATACCCGAAAAAGCATCAGTCGCAGTAAAAATATTTTCAAAAAAAATGATATTATCATCGTTTCAC
>JAEZWE010000119.1 GCA_023420435.1 Bacteroidota bacterium | reverse complement strand
CTGAAACGCTTCTCCCACCGAATAAAATAACATCACTGCAACTCCTTCTGGATATTCACCAATTGTAAATGCGCCTATTGTAGCAATAGACATTAACAAAAATTCTGAAAAAAAATCACTGTATTTAATGCTTTCCAAAGCCTCTTTCAAAACCGGAAAACCAACCGGAATATAGGCAACAATATACCAAACCAAACGAATCCATCCTGAAAACCAGTCTGGTTTTATCCAATAATCTAACGCTAAACCTAAAATCAGAAATCCAAAGGAAATAATCGCCGGAAAAAAGAGCTGCAAAACGGTTTTTTGTCCTAAATCATGTTGATGATCGTGGTCGTGATGGTTTTCATCGTGATCATGATGGTGGTTTTTTTCTTTTTTAGTGAGCGATTTTTCTTCTACAGAACAGCATTCTTTCGACATTGTTTTAGGTTTTTATCAAAATTAAAAACTTTCGTTTGAATAGAATGAAAATCTAGAAATTTTGTATGATGTGATTTAAATTTTATAAAATATTTTTTTTTGAAGAAAGTAAATTTGCCTAGAAATGGAAATCGCAAATCAGGTACAAAATTTATTGCTTTTAGCGCTTCCTGTTGCGTGTATTGCGTGGACAGTAACACATGAAGAAATTTTTCGCGAACCGCGAGAGTTTTGTGTGAAAAAATCAAAGAGCTCAGACAAGCTTTACAAAAGAAAATTTTTTTATTTATTTACTTGTGAATATTGTTTCAGTCATTATATATCATTTTTCATCTTATTAATTACCGGTTTCAAGCTGGTTTATGAAGATTGGAAAGGTTATTTAATTGCTTTTTTTGCTTTAGTATGGATCGCTAATTTTTATATGACGATTTTCGGAATTTTGCGACAGATGCTAAAAGTGGAGAAACTGGAAGGAAATTTAAAAGATAATGAATGGCACGAAGTAAAAGAAGAAATACAGGATAAAAAAAGCAAATAGATTGGGCGGCTTTCTATGGAAATTCCTAATTTCTATTAATAATTGATGCCGCCCTTTTATGCAAAGCGCACTCTTTTGAGTGCGTTTTGTATTTATTTGGAAAGTTAAATTTTGGGAAAAATTATTTTTTAATTAATTTTTTGATATAGGTCTTTTGTTTTGAGTAGGCTTTTATAATGTAATTTCCTTTTGATAAGATAGATAAATCTGAACTATTATTTTGTACCGCATTTGCACAGATAATTCTCCCGCTTAAATCAAAAATTTCAATTTTCTGAATTCTTTCTGGAGATTTGAAACTTACAAAATCACTAACCGGATTTGGAAAAATTGAGAATTCATTTGAAATTTCTGTTTCATCAGTGGCTAAACTATTCTGTACACTTGTTGAATACGTATTTGTAACAATTGGGGCATTGTAATCAAAATAAATATTGGCAGTATTGCTGAAAGAATCACCCAAAACCAATGTTGATTTTGTTTTTATCTTGAATAAAACATAACCGTCATTTGTAGCATTTGCAAAAGGAAGCTGGATGTTTTCAAAAATAAATTCAACAGTGTTTGGATTGGTGATTCTTGTAATGAAAGAATGACTTCCATTTAGTGCCACTAAAGAACTCAAATCAAATTTTGTAGTATCTATTAAATCTTTTACTACAATATTTTGTGCATTCGCTGTTCCTGTGTTTTCAAAACGAACCAAATAATGTACATAGTCTCCCACTTTTGTAGTGGCGATGCTACTTCCTTCTAAACAAGTTTTATCGTTAGGATCGAAAGAGTTTACTACCGTTTGGCTTAATGCGAAATTGTTGTCAGAAGGTGTTTCATCGGTTGCTCCAATAATCAAGCTATTAAAATTTAAAATATCACCTCCGTTCAAAGGTGGAGTTGCAGTTGGTGTATTTAGCGTATAAGTTACTGTAATTTCCCTTGTTTCAAAGGGAAGTAAATTACTGAAATTCCAATTCAATAAACCAGAACTTTGCGTAACAGGACTTGTTGTAGCGCTATTGAAATCCATCAAATTGTCATTATAACTCAATGATAAATTTCCAGATTGTGTATGCGTACCTTTGTTTTTATAAATTACTTTATATTTTGATGTAAATCCAGGAGCAGCTGCGGTAATAGGAACTATTACAACTTCCAAATCATTATGTGTTCCGTTGGCTGAAATACAAAAATTTTGAGTTAATGGACTGGTTTGTGATGGAAAACTTGCAGTAAAAGAACTAGGAGATATTGTCCAGTAGGTTGGATTTTCTAAAATCGGAGTAATGGTGTGGTTTCCTGCTTGAACAGGAATGGAATAATTTCCTGTTGAATTTGATATCAAAGAGCCTGATTGTCCACCTCCTGAAATATTAAATTTTTGATGCGGTTTATTTGTGTCTGTTGGAGAACAGCCATTGATATCAAAATCATATTTTGTATTTCCTTGTATGGTGTAGAAAGTTCCGCCGGGTGTAAATGAACAATAGGAATTTAATTCGATATTATATAATCCATTATTTAATAAATAATTGCTGATACCGGCAAAATCGTCATCATCACAACAGATATAGTTGAGGCTCGGATTATTAACTATATCAAACCAAGACAAAGTGTTTAGAACAGTGCCTCCACTTTTAAAATTAATTTTATTCAGAAGAGGATTGTTGAAAAAATCCACATTTTCAACTAATGGATTGTCACTTAAATCAATTTCTGTAAAATTAGTATAGATAGCAGAAAAATGCCTTAGTAGAGGGAAAATTGAAAGATCAATGTTATTCAAGTTATTTGCTCCAATGTGAAAATTATCAATATTTGGACAATTAATTATTGAAAGTGACGAAATGGCTGTTTCTAAAAGATATATAGTATTCAGATTCTGTAAGTTACTAATTTGTAAGCTATTCAGAGAACTAAAACTATCAATATATATATGCTCAAGATTGATACATCCTGTCACATTTACATTATTTGTTAGGGGACTTGCATATAAATTAATCGTTTTTAAAGATGTCATATTACTAAAATCAAAAGATTGGATATTTGTATTATGCAACTCTAAAAATTCTAAATTAGGACAGTTATTAACATTAACTGAACTCAATGGTTGAGAGGAGTTTTGATTATTAATATTAATGTGCTGCAATGTGCTATTTTGTAAATTATAATTCAAAATATTATTGTGCTCTGACAACAATCTGTTCAAAGAACTACAGCCATTTATGTTCATTGAAGTTAGTTGCGCATTATAAGTAAGGGAAATGCTACTTAAATGTGGCATATTACTCACATCAATTGTATTTAATGATGTGCCATACATATAAATATTTTCTAAATTATTAAGACTTTGTATTCCTTGTAGAGATTGTATATGTGAACGGTAACCATAATAAAGTGTGGATATTTTATAAACCAAATTTGCCTCACTCTGCTGAATTTCTCCGTCATTATTTGTATCAATTTTAATGCTATTCCCAAATTGACCAAAAGCATAATTGTTACCATAATTAGCAGCGACAAGAAAATTCTTGAAATTAACATCCCCAAAAGTGATCACTTGAGCATTAAAAACCCCAACAAAAAGAATAAAAAGAAAAAAGTAGATTTTTTTCATCGACGATAATTTTTTGCCAAATATAAATTAAAAATCAATCCATAAGAAAATTATTTCAACAAGTTCAAAAACTGTTGTTCATCAAGGATAATAACACTTCCCAACGCTTCCGCTTTCTTCAATTTACTTCCTGCTTTTTCACCGACAACGAGATAGTTTAAGTTTTTAGAAACCGCAGAAATATTTTTTCCGCCATGTTGTTCCACCATAATTTCGGCTTGTTCACGAGTGAAAAGCGATAGTTTTCCGGTAAAAAGAAAGGTTTTCCCTTCCAAAACGTTGCTTAAAGTTTCTCCAAAAGTTTCTGCTTTTTCTAATTGAAGACCGTAAGATTTCAAGCGTTCAATCATCAACAGATTTTCAGAATTTTGGAAATAATCAACAATGCTTTCTGCGATTTTTCCGCCAATATCTTCAACTTGATTCAGTTCTTCGTAAGTCGCATTTTTCAAAGCTTCAATCGTGTTGAAATTCTTCACCAATTTTTTAGCAACCGTTTCTCCAACGTGACGAATTCCCAATCCGTACAAAACTTTTTCAAATGGAATTTCTTTCGATTTTTCCACACCGTCCAAAATATTTTGAGCCGATTTTTCCGCCATTCTTTCGAGTGGAAGCAACTGTTCTTTCGTTAAAGTGTAAAAATCCGCAGGATTTTCAATCAATTTTTCACGATACAATTGTTCGATGGTTTCGCTTCCCAGATTTTCAATATTTAAAGCTTTTCGCGAAACGTAATGAATCATTTTTCCAACAACTTGCGGTGGACAATGCGTTTCGTTTGGACAAAAATGAATGGCTTGGTCTTCAATTTTTACGAGTTCCGTTCCGCATTCCGGGCAATTTTTAATGTACTGAATTTCACTATTTTCAGGATTTCGTTTTTCAACATTTACGCCTACAATTTTCGGAATAATTTCACCGCCTTTTTCCACAAAAACAAAATCATTTTCATGTAAATCCAATTTTTTGATGATGTCTTCGTTGTGAAGTGAAGCGCGTTTTACAACGGTTCCGGCCAACAAAACCGGTTTCAGATTCGCAACCGGAGTTATCGCACCGGTTCTTCCGACTTGGTACGAAACGCTTTGCAATTCGGTTTCCACTTTTTCCGCTTTGAATTTGTAAGCCATTGCCCAACGTGGAGATTTTGCGGTGTAACCCAACTGTTGTTGTTGTTTTAAAGAATTGATTTTCAATACAATTCCGTCGATTTCAAAAGGCAATTCGTGGCGTTTTTCGTCCCAATAATTGATGAATTCTTTTACTTCATCCAAACTTTTGCACAATTTTGCTTGAGCAGAAGTTTTAAAACCCCAATTTTTGGCATTTTCCAATAATTCCCAATGAGAATTTGCTGTTAAATTTTCTCCGACAAATTGATACAAAACCGCCGATAAGCCACGTTTCCGAACTTCGGAAGAATCCTGCATTTTTAAACTTCCACTAGCAGTATTTCTGGGATTCATAAAAGGATCAAGACCTTCTGCTTCACGATTTTCGTTGATTTTATCGAAGTTTTTTCTAGTAAGATAAATTTCGCCACGCATGTAAAATTTTTTCGGAACATTTCCTTTTAAAGTTAAAGGAATGTCCGAAATCGTGCGAACATTTCCCGTAATTTCATCACCTTGAAATCCGTCTCCACGAGTTACTGCCTGCGAAAGTTTTCCGTTTTCATACAAAATAGAAATCGAGGCACCATCATATTTTAATTCTGCTACAAATTCAACAGGTTCGTCAATCGTTTTGATGATGCGTTTTTCCCAATTTTCCAAATCATCAAAATCGTAAGAATTGTCTAAAGAATACATACGGAATTGGTGTTGAACCGTTGGGAAATTCTTTGTAATTCCACCACCAACACGCAAAGTAGGAGAGTTGGCGTCGAAAAATTCAGGATGTTGCGCTTCTAAATCTTGAAGTTCTTTCAGTTTAGCATCAAACTCAAAATCGGAAACTGAAGGTTCATCCAAAATATAATAGTTGTAATTGTATTGATGCAACTCTTCGCGTAATTCTTCAATTTTTTGCTGAATGTTTTCGGACATTGGGAAATTTATTTAAGCAAAAATACAAAAGTTGATGAGTTTGCAATATTATCTTAAAACTCATTGAAATAAAATAAAACCTTGTTTTTTAATTTTTTTTAAAAAAAATGATTGTTTTTAAAATTAACCCCTATTTTTGTTAGGGTAAAAATATAATAATTATGAAAATTGAAAAAAGATGGGTTATTTCTTTTGGGGTTATTTCGGTAATTTCTATTATTGGGCTTTTTTGGAATTCGGAATCAGGTAATGTAAAGGAATTATTTCTCACCGAAAATGAAATTGTAGGTGCAGATGTAGCCTGGATTTTGGCGGCTGCAGGTTTGGTGCTTTTGATGACTCCCGGACTTTCTTTTTTTTATGGAGGAATGGTGGGAAAAAAAAATGTAATTTCCACGATGTTGCAAAGTTTTATTGCTTTGGGAGTGATTTCTATTTTGTGGTTAGTCGTTGGTTTTTCTTTGTCATTTGGAGATTCATTGGGTTTTAAAATTGGACAAGAGCATTATGGAATTATTGGTAATCCGTTAAGTTTTCCATTTTTCGAAAATGTCGGAATGTTACCTCACAAAAATATGGCATCTTCCATTCCATTTGTTTTGTTTGCCTTATTCCAAATGAAATTTGCCGTTATTACACCTGCATTAATAACAGGATCTTTTGCGGAAAGAGTGCGTTTTATTTCCTATTTGTTTTTTATGGTTTTGTTCAGTTTGTTTATTTATACACCGCTTTGTCATATGGTTTGGCATCCTGAAGGTTTACTTATCAAATATTTCGGAATTAAGGATTTTGCAGGTGGAACTGTGGTACACATGAGTGCGGGTTTTGCTGCTTTAGCCGGAACTTTTGTCATAGGAAAAAGGAAAAATCCGCACCACGAACCTTCCAATATTCCCTTTGTGTTGTTGGGAACAGGAATGTTGTGGTTTGGTTGGTTTGGTTTTAATGCGGGTTCTGCATTATCCGCAAATGCTACGGCGGCTTTGGCTTTCGGAACTACCACCATTGCTTCCGCTTCTGCGATGTTAACATGGATTTTTTTTGACCGAATTAATGGAAGAAAAGTTTCAGCTTTAGGAGCTTGCATTGGTGCTGTTGTTGGTTTAGTAGCTATTACACCCGCTGCTGGATTTGTAACGATGGCGGAAAGTTTATTTATAGGATTTATTGCTTCGGTGGTATCCAATCTCATGATGAAC
>JAEZWE010000081.1 GCA_023420435.1 Bacteroidota bacterium | reverse complement strand
ACCAGTAGCAGCGGCAAGTCCGATACCGATAAAAGCGCTTAAAACATGAGGTAAAAAAGGAATGTTGTCTAACATTTTCAAAAAAATTATCGATTATTTTCACCTAAAATTACAAAAATTATGCAATTTTCAAGAGTTTTATTTTTTTGATTTACAGAGGTTTAAGAATTCTGTTTCCACATCCTTAAAATGGACGGGCATTTTGTTGGAATTCCAAAAAACCATCGCTATGGTTTTCTCACCGAAACCTTGAAGAAAAATCTCCTTATTTAAGCGGTAACTTTCTCTTAGTAATCGTTTAATTCTGTTTCTGTCCGTAGCTTTTTTAAAAAATCTTTTAGATGCCGAAACGCCAATTTTGGTATTTTCTAAATCTTCAAAATGATGATAGACAATTCGGATGTTTCCCACCGTTTTCCATTTTCCTTTTTTAAAAAGAAGATCGATTTCTTTGGTTTGTTTCAGCTTTTCGTTTTTGGGGTATCCGAATTTTTTCACAAAAAATTATTTTTTATTCTTCAGTAAATAATGGATAACTTCTGCTGCAGCATGGAGTCCAAAAGCAGCAGGAATATAGCTGATTGTGCCGTAAAAAGAGCGTTTGAAATTACTTCCATCCGTCATTTTCAAACTTTCTTCGTTGTGAATTTCGGAAGAAAAAACACACTTAAAACCTTTCTGAAGATTAATTTCTTTTTTTAATCTTTTTCGAACTTGTTTTGCCAAAAAACAATTGTAAGTTTTGCTGATGTCTCGAACCATAATTTTTGAAGGATCCATCTTTCCACCAGCTCCCATGGAAGAAATTATTTTTATTTTTCTTCTCTTGGCTTCTTTTATTAAGGTGAGTTTTGGGGTAACACTATCAATGCAATCTAAAACATAATCAAAACTTTGAGAATCCAAAATTTCCTGCATATTTTCAGGATTTAGAAACTGATTAATTGGGGTTAAATCCAACTTTGGATTAATATCCAAAAGTCTTTCTGAAACAATATCAACTTTATTTTTCCCAACGGTAGAATGTAAAGCGGGAAGTTGTCGGTTCACATTAGTAATATCAACAGTGTCTCCATCAACAATCGTCATTTTTCCAACACCGGCTCTTACAAGAAATTCGGCAGCAAAAGAACCAACACCGCCTAAGCCAACAACCAATAAATTAGAATTTTGCAGAATTTCCAAACCGGAATCTTTTATTAATAATTCCGTACGTTCAAGCCAGTTTTTATCCATTTTTTATGGTTTCTAAATTTTGAAAAATTTGTTCTTGCAAATCAGTGACACTTAATTTTTTTAAATCTGCTGCAAAAAGATAAAGTTCTTCAATATTGAAAATTTCGTTATCCGTTTCCAAAAAAATCCTATCTATTGGAGCTTCTTTAAAAGTGGTTTGCAAAGATACATTGCTAATGAGTGCTTTTCCAAAACTTAAATAAAAATCGTTTTCCAGAAGTTCATTGGCTATATTTTGTTTTTTGTTGAAACCATGAACAATTAGGGGAACTTTTGCCATTTTTCGAAATCGAATTAATTGCGAAAACCGCCTTACACAATGGATAATTGCAGGTTTTTGAATTTCATTTGCCCATAAAATTTGCTTTTCAAAAATTTCTTCTTGAATTGAATCTTCAACAGAAATTAATCCATCCAAACCACATTCTCCAATCGCGAAACAATTTTTTTTCTTTGAAATTTCCTTTAAAATTTGAAATTTTTCTTCGAAATCATCAGAGATTTCTGCAGGATGTATGCCTACCGAAAAAAAATCAACCTCGGTATTTTCAGAAATTTGATAATTATAGATTCCATATTCATCTTTAAAATGATGATGGAAATTGAAAAAATGCATAATCAAAAATAGAAATTTTGTAATAAACCTTAAACGTTCGTTTCATAAATTGTTAAAAATTTCTTAATTTTACTAAAACTACCTTGAATGAGTAAAAAATTTACCGACAAACAAATTCATATATTAAATGTAGCAGAGGAGCTTATTGCAAAAAAAGGATTCGAAGGAACTTCCGTTCGCGAAATATCATCAAAAGCAGAAATTAATGTAGCGATGATTTCCTATTACTTCGGTTCTAAAGAGAAAATGATGGCCAACCTTTATCAGTTTCGTGTACAAAAAACCAGAGAACATTTTGCAGAATTTACTGAAACCATTAAAGATGCGAAACCTCAAATGCAGATGCGAGAAGTAATAAAATATATTGTTTCACAACTTTTTAAATACAATTATTTTCATGGTTTTGTAACGCAGGAGATGCGACAAACAGAACATTTAAAAAATGAACTGATGGAATTCTACGAAATTTGCGTGGCTAAAATTGATGATATTACCAAAAAAGGTATTGCAGCTGGTGTTTTTACCTTCGCTCCGCAACCTGAAGATATTCTTACCCTTATTTTGGGACCTACGCTTTTTACGATAAGAAACCGGAAATTTATAGAAATTTTTGTAGTTTATAACACCGACGAAAAATATATGCAAGAAGCTGAAAAGAAAGTAAAAAGCAATATTTTAATGTCTGTTTTTGCTATATTGGGTTATGTGGCACAATAAAATCCGTTAAAAATTCATAAAAAAGGCAGTATTGGTAAAAAAATTATATTTTTGCAAACTGATAAGCTTAACCTTATTGTTATCGCTTACTTTTTTTAAAATTTTATGAAAAAATACTTCCTCATTTTCGTTGTAGCATTAACGGTGGCTTCTTGTAACCGAAATTATGACAAAGCAATGAAAAGTGCAGATAAGGATTATATCCTGAAAATTGCCAACGAACAGTTCGAAAAGAAGAAATGGGCTAATGCTATTGCACTTTATGAAAGATTAACCAACTTAGTAGCAGGTACAGATGATGCAGCTAATGTCGTTTTCAATTCAGCCTATGCAAATTATTATGATGAAAATTATAAATTGGCAGGGCATCAGTTCAAAAATTTCTCGGTTACTTTTACCGATGATCCAAGAAAGGAAGAAGCAGCTTACATGTCTGCATTATGTTACTATGAAGGATCTATGGATTACAATTTGGATCAATCCAGTACAGAATTGGCGATTAATGAATTGCAGAACTTTTTAAATAATTATCCAAATTCGGAAAGATCAAAAAACATCAGTCAGTTAATTGATGAATTAACGTATAAATTGGAATTTAAAGCTTACGAAAACGCAAAACAATATGTAAAAATGGCAGAATATAAAGCTGCTGTGGTTGCTTTTGATAATGTTTTGAATGATTTTCCTTCCACCAAACTTCGTCCACAGATTTATGGTTACCAAATGAAATCTAAATACGAATTGGCAATGAATTCCTTATACAGTTTAAAAGAAGAAAGATTGGATAACGCCATTGCTTTTTCTAAACAATTGGAAAAAGAACTTCCGGGAACAAATTATGCAAAAGATGCCGCAGATTACCGCACTAAATTGATGAGAGAAAAGGAGAATTTTGCCGTTTTGCAAAAACAGGAAGAAGCGAGAAAAGCAGTACTTACAGCGAAACAAAAAGCAGAAGAAGAAAAAATGGCAGCCAATAATAAAGTGCAAACACAAATGCAGGAACAGGATGCCGCGGAGAAAAAAGCAATGCAAATCCAAAGAGACAGTGCTACCATTGCAACACCTCCACCAGCTGCAACTTTCAAAATCCAAAGATAATTAGTATATTTGCATCCTTAATTTTTAAAAAAACTCACTGAAAATGAGCGTAAAAGATTCAAAAGCGGAACTAAACACGATTACATACGACAAAGATAAGATTGAAGAAAAAGTAGGTTCTATCTACGAAGCCATCGTTATTATGGGTAAAAGAGCAGAACAAATAAATGCTGAAATCCGTAGCGAACTGCATGGTAAATTAGATGAATTTGCAGTGCATAACTCTACTTTGGAAGAGGTTTTCGAAAACAGAGAACAAATTGAAATCTCTAAACATTACGAAAAACTTCCAAAACCAACTTCTATCGCCATTCAGGAGTTTATGGAAGACGATATTTACTTCAGAAAAACAGAAGATAAATAACAAAATTCTTTATAATATAAAGCCACAAAAAACAACTTTTGTGGCTTTTTTTGTTAAATTCGTGGTGTATTATTAAAAAATGAGCATAAAAAATAAAAGAATACTCATCGCCGTTACCGGGGGAATTGCTGCGTACAAAGTAAATTCTTTGGTTCGCGATTTTATAAAAAAAGAAGCCGAAGTTCAGGTGATTTTAACTCCTTCAGCAAAGGATTTTGTTTCGCCGCTAACACTTTCTACGCTTTCCAAAAAACCGGTTTTTTCAGAATTTTATGGAGAAAACGGAACTTGGAATTCTCATGTTGAACTCGCACTTTGGGCGGATGTAATTCTTGTTGCTCCTTGTACAGCAAATACTTTGGCTAAAATGATTCACGGAATTTGCGATAATTTGTTGATTGCGACTTATATGTCTGCAAAATGTCCGGTTTTTATTGCTCCAGCAATGGATTTGGATATGTATGCTCATCC
>JAEZWE010000038.1 GCA_023420435.1 Bacteroidota bacterium | reverse complement strand
TTTAAATGTGCGCAGAAATTCACAAAAAAACCGCCTTTAAGGGCGGTTTTAATTTTTATTTTTTTAAGTGTTCATCAAAATAATCTGTTACTTTTTGCATCAAATGAACTCGGTCTTTCCCTAAAACATTGTGCGCATGTCCCGGATATAAAAAGTAGTCCATTTGAATTCCGTTATCTACTGCCGATTTTAGAAATTTTACGGAATGCTGCCAAACTACCACATCATCTTGCGCCCCATGAATCATTAAAAGTTTGCCTTTCAAATTCTGAACTTTATCCAAAAGATTAGCTTGTGCGTAGCCTTTTGGATTTTCTTGTGGAGTATCCATGTATCTTTCGGTGTACATAATTTCATACATATTCCAATCTATTACCGGACCTCCTGCTACTCCAACTTTAAAAACTTCAGGATATTTCAACATTAAACTTGTCGTCATAAAGCCTCCAAAACTCCAACCATGAACGCCCATTCTACTGGAATCTACATAAGAAAGGGTTTTAAGATATTCTACCCCTTTTAACTGATCTTTCATTTCTGTTTCCCCTAAATTTCTGAAAACAGCCTGCTCGAATTTCATTCCTCTGTTGCTGGAACCTCTTCCATCCATCGTAAAAACAACATATCCTTTCTGCGCCATATATTCATACCAAAGGTTTCCTGAAGCCGGTAAAGAATTGGTCACCAGTTGCAAATGTGGACCATTATACAGATAAACAATGACAGGATATTTTTTATTGATATCAAAATTTGTTGGGAGAATTAGTTTTCCGTAAAGTGGCGTCCCATCTTCTGCATTTAAAACTATATTTTTAGTTTCTGGTCTTTGGTAGTTTTTTAGAGGATTTTCTGCGGTAAGAATATTTTTAATTTTTAAATTCTGGGTATTGATAAGATCAACTACACGTGGTGTTGATGCGTTGGAATATACATCATACAGCATATTTCCATCTTTACTTAAAATTCCCGTATGTACTCCTTCAGCACTATCTAATCTTTGAATTTTAAAATTATTCCAGTTTACTCTGTACAAATGTTTTTCCGTTGGAATTTCTTTTGTCGCTTGAAAATAAATTTCTTTTCTTTTTTCGTTGAACCCTAAAACATCAGTAACCAACCAATCTCCTTTGGTAATTTGTGAAACCAAACCTTTATCCAAATTGTAATGAAAAAGATGATTATATCCCGTCCTTTGGCTTTGCCAAATAAAATCGGTATTTGAATTTGGGAAAAATGTTAGTGGGTGCTGTGGTTCTACATATTTATCAGACTTTTCTTCGAATAAAGTTTTTACAAAATTTCCAGTTTCCACATCATACTGATTCAATTTCATGTGATTTTGCCCACGATTCAATACGCCTACAAATATATATTTTGAATCGGGACTCCAGGAAATTGCGGTTAAATATTGCTCTTTATCGCCATCAATATTTAAAAATTTTGTGGAATTAGACTTTACATCATAAACGCCCAAACTTACTTCATGAGACTTTGCACCGGCCATGGGATATTTGATATTGTGATTTTCCGCAGGTGTTACACTCCAATCAATTACAGGGTAATCTTTTACCATCGTTTGATCCATTCTGTAAAAAGCAATTTTGGAATTATTGGGAGCCGCAAAAATTCCACCATCAATTCCGAATTCATTCCTATGAACAGCTTGTCCATTGATGATATTTTCGTTTTCATCCTTTGTAATGGCTACAACTTTTCCGTTTTTGCTGAGAAAAAGATTGTTTTTTACAGTGTAAACCAATGTTTCGTTGTCGGAAAGTAATTTTATATTTTCCGCTTCTTTTTCGGCTTTAGATGAGGAACGCACATTCCAATTATTTCCCGATTTTTCTAACCAGAAATATTGATTTTGTTGAGAAAACAGACCTTTTTCAGAATTTTGAAATTTAACTCCCGAAATACTTTTTAATTTTTTTCCGGTTTCAAGATTTTTGTTTACTTGCGAAAGAGAAACCAAAGTATCTGTTTTCCCGGTTTTGAGATCAGTGATAAGATATCCGTTTTTTACAGATTGAATATAAGATTTACCATCATCGGTCCACGAAAATCCTGAAATATTTTTTACTGCAAGATTGGTTCTTAAACCATTTACAGCTTCCGCCATGGTGTACTTCTGATTTTGTGCGGTTATAAAATTCGTCGCAACAAAGAAAAACAAAGAGATTTTTGATAGTTTCATTTCTCAAATTTAAGAGCCAAATGTAAGAAAAAATTAAAGCATGTTAAAAAATAGTTAACACTACTGTTGTTCAGATAAATAAAGTGAAATTAAGGGATCTTTTTCAGATTTTTTTTGTTTCCAGCGGTATTGGTGTGTCCAGTAAGCTACTTTCATTGATAAAATTCCCAAACCGGCTCCAAATAGCACATCCGAAATATAATGCCGGTTATTTGCCATCCTCATGAATCCTACTGTAGAAGCAGTTCCGTATGCAACATAAGGAACCCATGGGTGATTTTCGCCATATTCTATTGCAAGTAAAGTGGCGCCCGAAAATGCAAAAGCAGTATGTCCTGATGGAAAAGACAGTGAAGCTCCATCCGGTCTTATGGCATTGAAGGAATTTTTTAAAACGTAGGTTATTCCTAATGTCAGAAGTTCTCCTTTAATGAAAATTGCAGCTCTGTTATTGAAATCAGTTCGAGGTTTCATGCCTGCGCTTTCAAAAGCATACACCAAAACATGCGGCGCAAACTGTAAAAAATCGTCCGTTTTTGTGCGAAAATTTGAAAAATTTTCATTGCGGAAATTTTTAATATGATGTTTAAATTCATCATTTGCCAATACCCCTAAAACGATTAAAGAAGCAGGTAAAATCAGTTGCTTTTCTTTAAATTTAAAACTTTTATTTACTATATTTAAAGAATCTTTTTGCTGCGCAAAGGTAAAAATGAAGCAAAGAAGCAAACAAAAAATAAAATATAATTTTCTCAAATCAGCGTTTTTTCAAAACTAATAAAAATTAGCAAAATCGGTTTTCTTATCATAAATCAATGCCAAAATTTATTTGACCCTTTATCTTTGCCAAGTAATTTTAACCAATAAAAACAAGATATTATGAGTACAAAATGGAATTTAGATCCCACACACAGCGAAATTACTTTTAGTGTAAAACACATGATGATTTCTAAGGTAAAAGGACAGTTTAAAACCTTCAATGCAGAAATTGAAAGTGAAGATGAAAATTTCAAAAATGCAAAAGTAAATGCTACCGTACAAACGGAATCTATTGACACGAATAATGCAGACAGAGATGCCCATCTAAAAGGAGAAGATTTTTTTAATTCAGGGAATTATCCAACCATTAATTTTGAATCCAATTCTTTAAACGAAGGCGTTACAGGAAATCTTACCTTGAACGGAATTACAAAACCAATAACTCTGGAGGTTGATTTTGGAGGGATTGGACAAGATCCTTGGGGAAATACAAAAGCCGGTTTTTCGTTTGAAGGAAAAATAAAAAGAAGTGATTTTGGACTGAACTGGAATGCCGCTTTAGAAGCCGGTGGAGTTTTGGTAAGCGATGATGTAAAAATTGCAGGAGAATTGCAGTTTGTAAAAGCTTAATTCTAAAAAATAAAAAAAGAGTAAAGATTGCCGTCTTTACTCTTTTTTTTTCATATTCTGAAATTACTCTTTAAAAGAAGATACAATATTCTGAAACTCTTCTAAACTTTCTTTTTTATCCTTTGACAAACTCCAAGAAAGAATTTGATAATAATAATCCGGAGTTTCCACTACTGTAAGTAAATAAAATAAATCGGCTTTTTCACCGGTTTCTTCATCGATAAAAACACCCTCAATGGTTCTTTCTGCAGCATCAAATCCATTGATTTTTTTTGCAGAAATTTTCCCTTCTTTCCTTTCTTCGTTTTTATCAAGGCTATTGGTTACCGATTTTGAATAATATTCGCAAGCTTCACTAATATTTTGAAAAGAAATTTGTACCGAAAATAAATGGTCTTTTTCCGTTTGAATCACCAAAACATACTTATCCTTAACAGGATTTTTGAATTGTGCGATAGCTACTTCATTTAAATCATAACTTTTGACATAATTGCCGGGAAGTGAAATTTCTATCGGTTTTCCAATAGTATATTTTTTCAAATTTTGCGCAAAAGAAAAATTAAAAAACAATAATGAAGCAATAAGAAAGAAGTTTTTCATATTATTTGTTTTTTACAAAATAAAAAATCAGCATTGTCCAAGAAACAATCATCAGTAATCCCCCAACAGGTGTTATTGGACCTAAAAATTTGAAATTCATTCCGTTATAACCATTGAAGCTAAGGAAATAAATACTGAAAGAAAACAGAAAAACACCGAAAATCATCAATCCTGAAATCCATTTTTCCATTCCGGTTTCAAATTTTAGAATATAACCTACGAGCAATAAAAAAAGTGCAGCGTACATTTGGTATTTAACCCCCGTTTCAAAAATTTCGATTTTTTCGGCAGGAAGAATTTTCTTCAAACCATGTGCTCCGAAAGCGCCCAAAATAATGGACAGCATTCCGTAAACTGCTCCGAAAATAAGCGTAATATTTTTCATTAATTTTGTTTATTATATTCTATAAAAAATTTTCCGATCAATGCGATAATGCCAAGAACAATGAGGATTGTTCCCATTTTTTGTGAAGAAGCAAAACGTGGATCTTTACTTCTTTTTACTACCAAACCGAAAATAATAAATAAAATTGGCAAAATATATTGTAGGTAATTTATCATAAACTTTATTTTTCTCTTAAACGGTTCAACTCCGCAATCACTTCGTGATGACTTACGGTTTTATCTTTAAAATAGGTCACGAAATGTTGTTTTTCTTCTTCCGTCGCATTCATTTGATTCAAAATATTAAACAAATGCATTTTCATGTGACCTTTTTGGATTCCCGTCGTTACTAAGGAACGAAGCGCCGCAAAATTTTGTGCTAATCCCGAAACCGCCAAAATACTCATCAATTCTTGTGCAGAAGGTTTTCCGAGCAATGCCAAAGAAAATTTCACTAATGGATGAAGATTCGTTAAACCACCAACAACACCTACAGAAATCGGCAAATCAATCCAAAATCTAAAAATTCCATGATCAATGGAACAATGGGTTAAAGATTGATATTTTCCGTCTTTCGCAGCATAGGTATGAGCGCAAGCTTCTGTAGCACGAAAATCGTTTCCTGTTGCAATAACCACTGCATCCACACCGTTCATAATACCTTTGTTGTGCGTTGTGGCTCTGTAAGGTTCAATTTCTGCAATTCTTACGGCTTGTCGAAATTTCTTGGCAAATTCTTCATTGGAAATTCCGCTGTCGTCTTTTAAATCTTCAATTTTACAGGAAACTTCGGCTCTTACCAAACAATCCGGCGTGAAATTCGATAAAATATTCATCACAATTTGCAATGTTTCTTTTTCTTTTTGAGTGAATTCTGATGAATTTTCCACCTCATTTTTCAAAGTTTTTCCAAACTGTTCCAAACAGGAATTTATGAAATTAGCGCCCATAGAATCTACCGTGTCAAAACTCGCTTTCAATTGGTAATAATTTTCGAGTTCTGTGGTTTTATCTACTAGTTTGATATCGAGGATTCCACCTCCTCTTTTCCTCATGTTTGCCGTAATTTCTTCCGTAGCTTCCAAGAGTTTTTTCTTCAAAGTAAAATTGAAAAAATGTTGTAATTTATGAGGTTCAATATCAAAAATAAAATGGGTGTGTCCGAGTTTTTGGTTGTTGACAATGGTCGTTTTGAAACCGCCTTTATCCAACCAAAATTTCGCAGCTTTAGAAGCCGCAGCTACTACGGAACTTTCTTCTACTGCCATAGGAAGCGCCAAAATTTTTCCGTCAATTAGGAAATTTGGGGCAATTCCGTAAGGCATATAAAAATTGGAAATGGTGTTTTCCGAAAATTCATCATGCAATTTTTGAAGTTCCGGATTATCGTTCCAATATTGTTTTAAAATTTGTTGAAATTCTTCATTTCCTTCGAGATATTCATTTACTATCCAATCGATTTTTCCCTGTTTAGTGAGTTTGGAAAAACCTTCCACCGGCTTTTGAGTCATAATTTTTAATTGATTTTCAAAGATAGGAATTTGCGTTAAAAATTTGGGATAATTTATATCAAAAATCCTAAGAAATTCCATCTCATTTTTAATATTTTTGTTAAATCACTTAACATAATAATATGAATTTCGACCGCGTAAAAGAAAAACTGGAAATTCTTGCAGATGCTGCGAAATATGACGTTTCTTGTTCTTCCAGCGGAGGAAAACGGAAAAATACTGGCGGCTTGGGAAATTCTTCTGCAAGCGGTATTTGTCATACTTATACCGAAGATGGACGTTGTGTTTCTCTATTAAAAATTTTGCTGACTAACTATTGTATTTACGATTGTGCGTATTGTGTTTCCCGAAGTTCGAATGATATTAAAAGAGCAGGTTTCACTGTTCAGGAAGTTGTGGATTTAACGATTAATTTTTATCGCAGAAATTATATTGAAGGTTTATTTTTGAGTTCAGGAATTTTTAAAAATGCAGATTTTACGATGGAACGTTTGGTTCGTGTGGCAAAAAAACTGCGTTTGGAAGAAAATTTTAACGGCTATATTCATTTAAAATCGATTCCCGGTGCAAGCGATGAATTAATGCAAGAAGCTGCACGTTATGCAGATCGTTTATCCATCAATCTCGAAGTTCCAACAGAAAGTGGTTTGAGATTATTGGCTCCCGAAAAAAACCGACAAGATATGCTGAATCCGATGAAATTTATTCAAAATGGAATTCAGCAATATAAGGACGAGAAAAAAATACTGAAAAAAGTTCCCAAATTTGCTCCTGCAGGTCAATCCACACAAATGATTGTAGGCGCAACGAACGAAAACGATTTGCAAATCATTAAAGTGGCAGATTATTTTTACAAAAATTATGATTTAAAACGGGTTTATTATTCCGGTTATGTTCCGGTGTTGGAAGATAAAAGACTGCCTTCATTAACTACAGAAGTTCCCATGTTACGGGAAAACAGATTATATCAAAGTGATTGGTTGATGCGGTTTTACGGTTTTAAAGCCAATGAAATTGTGAACGAAAACCATCCTTTTTTAGATTTGGAAATCGATCCGAAATTAAGTTGGGCATTAAGAAATCTCGATCAGTTTCCGGTGAATTTGCAAACGGCAGATTATCAAATGATTTTGAGAATCCCAGGAATTGGCGTAAAAACAGCAAAAAAAATTGTGAGCTCGCGCCGGTTTCAAATTTTAAATATCGACCATGTTAAAAAAATGGGAGCAGCGGTAAACCGAGCAAAATATTTTATTGATTTTAAAGCAGGAAATGATTTTTTGAAATATTTAACGAATCAAAAATTAAGAAACTTGTTGATTGGAGGAAGTTCTTCAAAATTTCACCATCCGTTTTCCAAACAATTGAATTTATTTTAAATGATTATTTTATCGTATGACGGTAGTTTTGAAGGACTTTTAACCGCAGTTTTTGACGTTTTTGAGTATCGATTTCAAGATTTTGAAATTGTAAATAAAGCCAATTATCATCAAGAAAACATGTTTTCGGAGATTCACGAAGTTATCACTCAAAGCGAAAAATCGAAACGCATTCTAAAAAAACTGGAAAAAAATATTGGAAAATCGGGTATCTTATACTTATTGAAGGTTTTTTTTTCTGAAAACCAAAATTTGGAACGATTGATTTTTTCGGCGATAAAACGGTCTGTTGAAAATCCTCATCAAAATATTTTACAAAATTATGCAGATAACGATATTCTCGAAATTGCAAAAATTGTAAAATCCGTCAACAGAGAAAGACATCGAATGACCGCTTTCGTTCGTTTTGAAAAAATGAAAGATGGAATTTATTTTGCAAAAATTGCTCCCGATTTCAACGTGCTTCCACTCATTAGAAAACACTTTGAAGACCGTTACCAAGACCAAAAATGGATGATTTTTGACCTCAAAAGAAACTATGGCATTTTCTACGATTTGGAAACTTGTGATTTTTTTTATCCCAATGAAAATTTCAACTTTAAGGATATTGAAGATTCATATCATGAAGAAGAGAATTTTTATCAAACTCTTTGGCAGCGGTATTTTATAAAAACCAATATAACAGAACGAAAAAATATAAAATTACACTTACAGCATGTTCCGAAACGGTACTGGAAATATTTAACAGAGAAAAATTAAATGATTTATAAATTCCTTCTCTTTACAAAAAATCATACATTATTCTAAAGCATATTTCGTAAATTTGCGTTTGAAATTTTTATCTATGACAGAAAGTACCTTAAAAAAAATCGGTGTTTTTACTTCTGGAGGTGATGCTCCAGGAATGAATGCAGCTATTCGTGCTGTGGTAAGAACTGCCAATTTTTACGGGTTAGAAGTTTATGGAATTCGTGAAGGTTATAATGGTTTAATTGAAGGAAATGTAACCAAAATGGGACCCCGTTCTGTAAGTAATATCATCAATTTAGGAGGAACCATTTTAAAATCCGCAAGATCTGAAGAATTCCGAACAAAGGAAGGAAGACAAAAAGCCTATGATCAATGCAAAAAATTGGGAATTGAAGCTTTGGTTTGTATTGGTGGAGACGGAACTTTTACCGGTGCCAAAATTTTCAATGAAGAATTTGGAATTCAAACAATTGGAATACCAGGAACCATTGATAATGATATTTTTGGGACGGATACTACTATTGGTTACGACACTGCTTTAAACACCGCAATGGAAGCCATCGATAAAATCCGAGATACAGCAACTTCCCACAATAGAGTTTTTTTTGTAGAAGTAATGGGTCGTGACGCCGGATTTATTGCATTAAATTCCGGAATTGCCACGGGAGCTGTGGATATCTTAATTCCTGAACAAAATGACAGTATGGATGAACTTTTTGAAACTTTTGACAGAGCGCAAAAAAGAGGTAAAAACTCCAGTATTGTGGTGGTGGCAGAAGGTGAAACTTTGGGAAACATTTATGATTTAGCCAAAGAAACTAAAGAAAAATATCCTCATTATGATATTAGAATTACGGTTTTAGGACATATTCAAAGAGGAGGTTCACCAAGTTGTGCAGATCGTGTGTTAGCTTCAAGACTAGGATTTGCATCTGTTATTGGTTTAATGGAAGGCAAAACGAATGTGATGGCTGGTATGCGCTCCAATCATATTGTATATACCCCAATTGAAGAAGCCATCAAAAAGCATAATACTATTAATAAAGATTTGCTTCAAGTTTCAGAAATCTTAGCACTATAAAAAAATTTAATCAATAATAATTTAAATAAATCTAAAAATTATGTCAACAATCAAAGTAGGTATTAACGGATTCGGAAGAATTGGAAGTTTAGTTTTCGGAGCTTTGCTGGAAAGAGATAATGTTGAAGTAGTAGGAATCAACGACCTTATCGATGCAAATTACATGGCTTATATGATGAAGTATGATTCCGTACACGGAAGATTTAATGGAGAAGTAAGTGTTGAAGGAAACAACCTTGTCGTAAATGGAAAAACCATCCGTGTTACTTCTGAAAGAGACCCTAACAATTTGAAATGGAACGAAGTAGGTGCAGATTACGTTGTAGAATCAACTGGACTTTTCTTAACTAAAGAAACAGCACAAGCTCATATTAACGCAGGTGCAAAAAAAGTAATCCTTTCTGCTCCGTCAAAAGACGATACCCCCATGTTCGTAATGGGAGTAAATCACAAAGAATTGACAGACGATGTTAAAATTTTATCGAATGCATCTTGTACTACAAACTGTTTAGCGCCGCTTGCAAAAGTAATTCACGATAATTTCGGAATTGTTGAAGGTTTAATGACAACGGTTCACGCAACTACGGCAACTCAAAGAACTGTTGATGGTCCTTCTGCAAAAGATTGGAGAGGTGGTCGTTCTGCTTTATTGAACATTATTCCGTCTTCAACAGGTGCTGCAAAAGCGGTTGGAAAAGTAATTCCATCGCTGAACGGAAAACTGACGGGAATGTCTTTCAGAGTTCCAACAGCAGACGTTTCTGTAGTGGATTTAACAGTAAGATTGGAAAAATCAACTTCTTATGATGAAATTTGTGCAGCCGTTAAAGCCGCTTCTGAAGGAGAATTGAAAGGAATTTTGGGCTACACAGAAGATTTAGTGGTTTCTCAGGATTTCGTTGGTGATAAGAGAACTTCAATCTTCGATAAAGACGCGGGAATCATGTTGTCACCAAACTTCGTGAAATTGGTTTCTTGGTACGATAACGAAATCGGTTATTCCAACAAATTAGCGGATATGTTGATCCACGCTGCTTCTTTGTAATATTGAATTTACACTGATCAAATCAATACAAACCTCTCAAAAATTGAGAGGTTTTTTATTACTTTTATTGAATGAAATCCATTTCGTAGATTAACCTAAAAAGCTCAAATTAAAAATGCAAAATAATCGATATTTTTTTATTAAACTTTTACTTACTTTCTTTCTAATATCTCAATTTGAAATAATTATACAACAAGAAAACAATTTGGCACTGATTTCTTATTGTGGGATTTTAATTATGTTAACTCTTGATTTTATTTTGGATATAATTAACCATTTTAAAAATTTTTCTATTAAAAAAGTAAAATAATTTGAATGAAATTAACTCCAAAATTTCAAAACGCACCCCATTTTCAAGATTTCTGGAACAAAGGAAACGGAAAAGAATTACTGGATTGGTCTGGCTGGAAACCATCTTTCAAAAATTTTGAAAAAAATGCTTTTCTCTATTACGAAACCGATGAATTCGGCGATGAAGCCGTAAAAGACACGTACCTAAAACTTCCGTATCCAGAAGCAAGTGCGCTGGTTCAAAATTTTTCAAAAAATAAAATTTCGGAAACTGATGATGCTCCCGAAAGTTTAAAAAAACTGTTATTTCAAATGCAAAAAATTCCGGATTGGTGGGACGAAAATTTAGGAAATATCGGTGCAAGATTTTGCATGCGAACCGGAACTAATGCATTAATTATTCTACGAGATTTTACTTTGATGGGCGGTTACGATTTCGCTTACCTCAACAAACCTTTGATTTTTACCGGAGCTTTGAAAAAAGGTGCTGTAAAACGTTTGAAAGACACTTTGGAATTTTGGATTCATGTGACAAGACAAAATGCGTTGCAAACCAATTCCGAAGCATATCAACTAATTCTCAGAACACGGTTGATGCATTCTTACGCAAGATTAAGCATTCAAAATAAAGTAAAAAATTGGGACGAAGAAACGTGTGGAAAACCCATCAATGCTTGGGACATGATTGCGACTTACACCGGATTTTCCCTAGTTTTTATGCAAGGTTTAAAAAAACTGGGAATTACGATTTCGGATGAAGAAGAAAAAGGTGTTTTTCATCTTTGGAAATATGTGGGTTATTTGCTCGGAATTCCCGAAAAATTTCTTCATGAAAACAAGCAACAAGCCGTTGAACAACTCTATTTGTGGAGCTCTCTTCAAGATCAGGGTGATGAAGATTCAGTGTTATTGGCAAAAGCATTGCTCAATGAAAATTTGGAAAACACGATTTACAAAAGACAGTTTCAAAGAAATTTATTGCTGAAATTGCATATCGGGATGAATCATTTTTTATTGGATGAAGAAATCAATAACCGATTGAAAATTCCTAAAGTGACTTTACTCACCAATTCCTTCCCGAAATTTATCATTGGTTTGAATAAACTTTCGATGAAAATGTATCCTTTAAACCGTTCAAAAAATTATGAAAAACATGTTCAATGCGGGAACAAAAACCAAATGAAAGTTCTCGATGATTACATTAAACATACGCCAAAAGATTTTCAATATTAAATCCCAATAAATATGAAAAAAATAATCCACTTACTAATTCTATTTTCAATATTTGGATTTTCACAATCCAACAATAAGCAAAAGCATTTCTTTTTAGACGAGAATGAAAAACCAATAAATCAAAAAGTTTATTTAGAAAAGAATTACAGTAACAACAATCAAACTTTTTTAGGTATTTCTTATTCAATTGAAGGTGCTATTTACCATAAATTATTTCACAGAAAAATATCTGGAACATTAAACGAAGAAGAGTTTAACGAAGTAAAAAAAATATTAAGTGAAGCTGTGAAAGAAAATTCAAATACAGATTTTTTTATTTTCGAATATTTAGAAGAAGATTATTTTAGTCACATCAATGATGATAATTTTCGAGGGTATGTTTATCAAAAGAATTTTTCAAAAAAAGTTGGGAGAGATAAGAGTGTTCAACTTGTCTATTTAAGCTGTCCTGAACTTTTTGAAAAAGCAAAAAAATTGGACACCAACTTTAGAAAATACATTCAAGACGACAATAATTCATTTAAAGAAAGATTTTATCCAGATGGAGTATCACTAATGAATTTAACAATCATTAGAAAAGATGGAAAATATATAACATTTCTTGGTGAACACGGTCCCGATGAAGTTTTTAAATATTTAAAAGAATTGAAAAAATTATAATTTTTAATTGAAGTTTTAAATCCGTATTTTTGAAAAAATATATAACAAATAATGAGTACAGAAGATAAGAAAAAAGCGCTGGCTTTGGTGCTTGAAAAACTTGATAAAACCTACGGAAAAGGAACCGTTATGACGCTTGGAGATGACGGAATTGACAGTTCTATTGAAGTAATACCTTCCGGTTCGCTGGGCTTGGATATTGCACTCGGAGTTGGCGGTTATCCAAAAGGTAGAGTCATTGAAATTTATGGTCCGGAATCTTCCGGAAAAACGACCTTAACTTTGCATGCCATTGCAGAAGCGCAAAAACAAGGCGGAATTGCAGCTTTCATTGATGCGGAACACGCTTTCGACAGACATTATGCTGCAAAATTGGGAATTAATTTAGATGATTTAATCATTTCCCAACCCGATAATGGAGAACAAGCCTTGGAAATTGCGGACAATTTAATCCGTTCTGGAGCAATTGATATTGTGGTGATTGACTCGGTTGCAGCGTTAACTCCAAAAGCTGAAATTGAAGGTGAAATGGGAGATTCCAAAATGGGACTTCACGCGAGATTGATGTCTCAAGCGTTGAGAAAATTAACCGCAACGATTTCAAGAACGAAATGTACAGTGATTTTCATCAACCAATTAAGAGAAAAAATCGGGGTAATGTTCGGAAATCCGGAAACAACAACCGGTGGAAATGCCCTTAAATTCTACGCTTCTGTAAGAATTGACATTAGAAAAGCAAGTGCCCCAATTAAAAACGGAGACGAAGCAGTTGGAAGTAGAGTGAAAGTGAAAATCGTGAAAAACAAAGTCGCTCCACCTTTCAAACAAGCGGAATTCGATATTATGTATGGAGAAGGTGTTTCTAAAGTGGGAGAAATTTTGGACACCGCTGTTGATATGGGAATTGTGAAGAAAAGCGGTTCTTGGTTCAGTTATGGAGATACGAAATTGGGACAAGGTCGAGATGCTGTAAAAGACTTGTTAAAAGACAATCCTGAACTTTCTGAAGAATTGGAAAGCCAAATAAAAGAAGCGTTGAGTAACAAATAATTAGTTGTTCAATTTTTTTAGTAAAATTAGTTTCGGCGAAACCTTTGGTTTCGCCGAAATTTTTGGTTTATGAAGAAAGCGTTGTTAAAACTTGAAGCTCTAACAACGCTCTCTACTTTATAATTCCTCCAAAGGATTCCAAAACAATTTCTTAAAGTTTTTCACTCTTAAATTCTCGAACTCAATTCCTTATTTTTCTAAACGCATTTGAAATTCCGGAACGGATAATTTTCCTCCACTTGCAATCACACGATGTGCCGGAACATCTTTCGGACAACCAGGCATTGCTTTTCCAACCTGGCGGGAATGGTTAGGAAATCCGACCGATTTCGCAATCGCTCCATAAGTTGAAATTCGTCCTTTTGGAATATGTTTCGAAATTTCCCAAACTTGTTTCTTGAAAAGTTCGTCCATTTTTTATTTCAAAAATAAAAAAAACCTTACAGATTTTGGAAATCCATAAGGTTTGATTTATACTATATTTTTTTTTAGGAATTCTCCAAAACATAAGAAAACATTAGTGGTGCACAAATGGTTGCATCACTTTCGACGATAAATTTCGGTGTCGTGATATCCAGTTTTCCCCAAGTAATTTTTTCGTTCGGAACAGCTCCTGAATACGAACCGTAAGAAGTTGTAGAATCTGAAATCTGACAGAAGTACGACCAAAACGGAACATCGTGCATTTCCATATCTTGATACAACATCGGAACCACACAAATCGGGAAATCTCCAGCAATTCCACCACCAATTTGGAAAAATCCAACGCCTTTTCCTGCGCAATTTTTGGTGTACCAATCAGCGAGGTAAATCATGTATTCAATTCCGGATTTCATTGTGGTTGCTTTCAACTCGCCTTTAATGCAATAACTTGCGAAAATATTCCCCATCGTGGAATCTTCCCAACCCGGAACAACAATCGGTAAGTTTTTTTCTGCTGCAGCCAACATCCAAGAATTTTCTTTCGGAATTTCATAATACTGCTCCAAAACGCCTGATAAAAGCATTTTGTACATAAATTCATGCGGAAAATAACGCTCTCCTTTTGCTTCGGCATCTTTCCAAATATCGACAATATGTTTTTGTAATCTTCGGAAAGCCTCTTCTTCGGGGATACAAGTGTCCGTAACTCGGTTCAAACCTCTTTCCAACAAATCCCATTCTTGTTGCGGTGTCAAATCCCGATAATTCGGAACTCTTTCGTAGTGAGAATGCGCCACGAGATTCATTAAATCTTCCTCTAAATTCGCTCCTGTACAAGAAATAATATCCACTTTATCCTGACGAATCATTTCGGCGAGAATTTTCCCTAACTCTGCCGTTGACATCGCTCCTGCCAAAGTAATCATCATTTTTCCGCCGTCTTTCAAATGCGCAACATAACCTTTGGAAGCGTCCACCAAAGCCGCCGCGTTGAAATGCAAATAATATTTTTCGATAAATTCTGTAATCGGTTTGTTCATTTCTAATTTTCTAAATTTATAATCTTATTGTTGCTCCTAAACTAACTGATACTCTGTGAAGACCTTCTTTGGAATCTTCAGGCAACTCTATTGTTTGACCTTCTACTTCAATTTTGGTAAGTGTTCCTGCTGTAATTCCTAATTGAGGACCCACTGAAAATTTTGGAGAAACTTGGTATTGGTAACCTAAATCTGCTACTAAACCTAAGTTTGCACCTGTAACTTCAACTCCTTCTGTATTACTGTTATAGGATAAATAACCTAATGAAATTCCAGCAATATATTTATGCTTTGTTTCGGAACTGAAGTTTCCACCAAAAATACTAGGTCCAACAAAAGTAATTCGATCATCTGTTTTTACAGGAAGATTTTGTACTGAATTATCAGGCATTACAATTGGAAGTGTAGCTTCTGCAGAAGCACTGTATTGATTAAATTTCAGCCCAATTCCCCAATCTTGCTTTATCATATAATAACCACCGATATCGAAGTGAAATCCACTTGTAAGTTGTTTTAGATAATCGTTTTCAGCAGCGGTTAAACCAGATGGCTTTTCTGCGGTTCTCCAAGCAAATCCTACAGAAGGATTAAATAAAAATTTATTTTGTGAAAACATTAGGACAGGAAGTGAAATAAGAGCAATAGCAAATAGTGTTTTTTTCATTTAATCAAAATTAGTCCACAAATATAGAGAAAAACAATTTTTTAAAATTAATACCTAAATTTTCGGTTTTCTTTTTTTTCTGAGATTTTCTTTTTAGTTTGAATTCTCTTTTCAACTTGTGCTTTTGAGGGTTTGGTTTTCACTCTTTTCTTTGGAATGATCAGAGATTTATTCACCAAATCAAGAATTTTTTCGATTGCAATTTTCCTGTTTTGAATTTGGGTTCTGGCTTCTGAAGAGGATACTTGTAAAATTCCTTCAGCATTAATACGGTTTTTTAATTTTTCTTGAATTAATTTCTTCTCTTCCTCTCTAAAAAACTCACTTTCTTGAACATTCCATAAAACTGTAACGGAAGTTTCCACTTTGTTCACGTTCTGTCCTCCTGCTCCACTGCTTCGGGAAGTTTTGTAGGTGAGTTCTATAGTGAAATCTTTCATTTTTTTTTAGAAGTTAGAAATTAGAGGTTAGAAGTTAGATTTGCTAATAATTTCAGCCTGTCAATTTTACCATTAGGAGTTCTTGGAATTTTTTCAACAAAAATAATTTCTTTAGGATGATGAAAAGACTTTTCAAATTTTAAATTTTGAATTTTAAATTTTAAATTTTCTTCTTCATGCCCTTCAATAACCAAAACCAATTTCTGCCCCAACTTTTCATCAGGAATTCCGAGAAAAACAAGTTCATTTGAGATTGATTTTTTCATTAAATCCTCCAATTCTTCAGGAAATATTTTTGCGCCTCCGGAATTAATGACATGATCAATTCTTCCTAAAAATCGGAATTCTCTTTCATTTTTAATTTCAACCAAATCATTGGTGATCAATTCTTCATCATTTAATTTCGGAGCAGAAATTATTAAGCAACCTCTATCATCTTTGGAAATTGAAATCCCATCCAAAATTTGAAAATAGTCTTTTGGATTAGGATAAATTTCCTTTAACGCAATATGGGAAAGGGTTTCGGTCATTCCGTAAGTTTCGAAAATTTGAGATTCGGGATTTGAGATTTGAGATTCAAGACTTTGAAAAATTTTGGTTTTTAAAGTTTCAGAAACGCTTCCTCCGCCGATAATGAGTTTTTTAATGAAATGAATTTTTTCTAAAGAATTCTCGACCTGAAGCGGAGTCATGGCGCAGAAATCAATGTTCTCTTCTAAATTTTCAAGTGGTTTTGATGAGGGTTCAATAATTTTTAAATTCAATTTTCGTTTGATGGCACGTACGACCATCATTTTTCCTGAAATATATTCTATGGGAAGACAAAGTAAGGCAGAATTTTCTTCATTTAAATTCAAAAAATCACAAGTCATTTTTGCGGAATTCAACATTTTTTGTTTGTCCACTTCATAAATTTTGGGTTTTCCTGTGGAACCGGAAGTTTGTACGAATACTGTTTTTTCATCATTTAAAAAATCTAATATAAATTCAGAAACTTTTTTTTCAAATTCTGAGAGAAAAGACATCTCAATTGAAATTTCCGGATGATTGAAGTTGATATACATGGTTAGTTTGATTTTAAGTAAAATTATAAAATTTTATTTCAAAAACACTTGTGGTTAAAGAAAATTATTATAAATTTGCACCACTAAAAAAGGACAGACCCATGGTGTAGCGGTAACACTACTGATTTTGGTTCAGTCATCTGGGGTTCGAATCCCTGTGGGTCTACAATTTTAACCTTCTGTATTTCAGAAGGTTTTTTTATTTTCCAAAAAAACCGCTTTTAGAAAAGCGGTTTTTATTATAAATTACATTCGGTTTACCGTTCCAATTCCTAAAAGTGATAAGGATTTTTTGATGGTTTGTGCCGTTAAATCAGAGATTTGCAGTCGGAAATTTTTCACATTTTCATTTTCGTTATTCAAAATAGGATTGTTTTGATAAAAGGAATTGTAAGATTTCACCACTTCGTAAACGTAATTCGCTACATGAGCCGGACTCAATGTTTCTGCGGATTTTTGAATCACTTCTTTGTAATTACTCAACAAAATAATCAATTCTTTTTCGAATTCATTTAATTCAACCTCATCAGAAATCTCATTTTTTTGAAGTGCTGCTTTGGACAATAAAGATTGAATACGGGCATAAGTATATTGTATAAAAGGTCCGGTATTTCCATTAAAATCGATACTTTCCGCAGGATTAAACAACATTTTTTTCTTGGGATCTACTTTCAGCATGAAATATTTCAAAGCGCCCATACCAACTGTTTCATAAGAGATTTCTTTTTCTTCATCTGAAAGGTTTTCCAATTTCCCGAGTTCTTGAGCTTTGGATTTTGCTATTTCGTACATTTCCTGCATCAAATCATCAGCGTCAACCACTGTTCCTTCACGGGATTTCATTTTTCCTTCAGGAAGCTCTACCATTCCGTAGGACAAATGATACAGTTGATTAGCCCAAGAATAACCTAATTTTTTCAAAATTTCGAATAAAACCTGAAAGTGGTAATCTTGTTCATTTCCAACGGTATAAATTAATTTTTGAATGTCATTATCTTTGAAACGTTCCACCGCAGTTCCCAAATCCTGCGTCATATAAACG
>JAEZWE010000154.1 GCA_023420435.1 Bacteroidota bacterium | reverse complement strand
TATAAATTGAGAGCACTTTTGCAATATGCCAATGGAAATTATGTAGATGCAGATACTGATATTGATAAATTTATGGGTTCTGCCGAAAAATCTAGAATTCTTCCTGCTGATGAAGGTCTTAAAGGATTAATTCTTGCGGGGCTTGCTTCCAAAGAAACGGATGCGGCTAAAAAAGCATCGATGATGAGTTTGGCTCAGCAAAAAATTATGCTGGCAAAAAATGCAAAAGACAAAACTTTCGATTGGGATTTAGAATTAGCAAAAATCCAGAGTGGAGGCGGAGCTTCAGCATCTGCAGCCAATGCAGGACCAACAAACCCTGCTATTGAAGCCTTAAAAAAGCAAAATGCGGCAAATCCTCAAGATGCGGATGTTTTGGTGAAATTAGGAACGGCTTATCAGGAAGCTCAAAACTGGAATGGTGCCATCTTAACTTGGGATAAAATGATTGCTTTAGCGCCAACTTGGGCTTACTCTTATTATGCAAAAGGAGTAGCATATCAACAATTACAAAATAATGCTATGGCAGAAGCCTCTTATCAAAAATATATTGATACGGTTTTAGCAAGTCCGCCAGCTGATCAACAGCAGCCTCAAACGGTTCAAACGCTTTCTTATGCTTATTATTTAGTAGCTTTCTTTAATCAAGAAAATAATCCTGCAAAAGCAAAAGATTATGCAGCAAAAGCCGTTCAATTAAATCCTACTTATGAAGATGCGGTTAATTTGAACAACCAGTTAAACAAATAATTTTTCAATTTTTTGAATATTGAACCCCGGTATTTTACCGGGATTTTTTTTTAAAATTTTTATCTTTGATCTTATAATTTTGAATAATGAAAGTAGATATATTGGCTATTGGGGCTCATCCAGATGATGTAGAACTGGGTTGTGGAGGAACACTTTATAAATTAATAAAATCCGGGAAATCGGTAGCTATTGTAGATTTAACAAAAGGAGAGTTAGGAACCCGTGGAACTGATGAAACCAGAAAAATTGAAGCGGCAGAAGCTTCAAAAATTTTAGGAATATCGTATCGGGAAAATTTGGGAATGAAAGATGGTTTTTTCCAGAATGACGAAGAACATCAATTACAAGTTGTAAAAATGATTCGCAAATACCGTCCTGAAATTTTATTCTGTAATGCCATTGAAGATCGTCATCCAGATCATGGAAAAGGATCAAAATTGGTTTCTGATGCTTGTTTTTTAGCGGGTTTAAGAAAAGTTGAAACCATTTATGAAGGCAAGAATCAAGAAATTTGGAGACCAAAACAAGTTTTTCATTACATTCAGTGGAAAGAATTAACGCCTGATTTTGTAGTTGACATTTCCCAAGAAATGGACAAAAAAATTGAAGCATGTTTAGCTTATAAAACCCAATTTTATGATCCTAATTCCAAAGAGCCTATAACACCAATTGCAACAAAAGACTTTTTGGAAAGCCTAACATATCGCGCTCAAAACCTTGGCCGTCTTTCCGGAGTTGACTTTGCAGAAGGGTTTACCACAGAAAAACTACTAGCTTTTAAAAATTTTGATGGAATAATTTTGTAATTTCCCGAAAAACGGTATATTTGCACCCACAAAACGGTGGTTGTAGCTCAGTTGGTTAGAGCGTCGGATTGTGGTTCCGAAGGTCGGGGGTTCGAGACCCCTCATCCACCCAAAAAAAACGTACTGAATTTCAGTACGTTTTTTATTTTTTTTAATTTTATTTCTTTTCTTCAGCGCTATCAGGGAATCTTGTTTGGGTGAATTCTCTGGAAATGGCAGCTTTTTCAAATTTTAACTTTCCGGAAAGGGTTTCAATCACAATTCCATCTTCTTGAACCTGCGCAATTCTACCGTGTAATCCGGAAGTTGTTACCACTCTTTGTCCAACTTTTAAAGAATCTTGAAAGCCTCTTTCTTGTTTTTGTTTTCGCATTTGCGGACGAATCATCAAAAAGTAAAACCCGGCAATCATAGCAACCATCATCAACATCATGGTCATACTACTATCTCCCGCAGGAGCCTGTAAAAATACTGTCAACATATTTTTTAAATTTTATGGTTGGATATCTGCTGAAAATGTTAACAAAATAGGCGTTTTTTCAGTATTTGCATAAATGTGTGCTTGTTTAGTCACCATACCATCAAAACTTGAAGAATCAAAAGCTAAAGTTATTTGTCCCTTTTTTCCTGGCATAATAGGTTCTTTTGTAAATTCTGGAGCAGTACATCCACAACCTGGCTTAACTTGCGAAATAATTAGCGGGTTTTCACCGGTATTGGTTACTTCATAAACATGAGATACTTTTTCTCCTTTTTTAATTTTTCCAAAATCAAAATTGGTTTCAGATAGGGCAATATTGGTTAAAGGTTTGCTTTGGGCTTCTTTAATCATATCTTCCTCAGTATTTGTTGCAGGCGGTGTTGCAACGGCATTTTCCACTTTTGCAGTTTCTAATACTTCTTCTTTTTTGTTTTCTTTACAACTGGTGAATAATAATCCCGCTACAGCGGCTATTAATAAGGTTTTTTTCATTTTTTTTAATATTTAAATTCGGTTTAATTCTTTGGTGTATTTATCTAAAATTCCGTTAACGAAAATATTTGATTTTTCTGTGGAATAAACTTTGGAAACTTCGATAAATTCGTTTATAATTACTCTTGAAGGTGTCGCTGGAAAATAATCTAATTCGGAAATTGCGGTTACTAAAATGATTTTGTCCATTAGTGAAATTCTTTCCATGTCCCAGTTTTCCAATCTACTTTCCACTTTTTTCTCCGTTTCTTCCCAATGGCTTACAGAAATTTGCAACAATTTTTTTGCAAATGCTTCATCTTCCTTGTCTTTAATCATCTTTATTAAAGTATGGGAAGGTTCGTTTTCTTTCAAAAATCCGATGGTTTTCTGAATCATCGAGTTTGAAATATGAAAATCATCAGCCCAGCTCAATTCTTTTTCTTCCAAATGTTCATGAAAATCCTCATTTTCAGCGATATAACGAAGAAATAATTTTCCGATAAATTTTTGATCTTCTTCGAAAGAATAACCTTCTTCCTGCATAAAATCCTGATATCTTTTCCCGGAAACCATTTTTTGGAAAGTTTTTACCAAAAGATCATCGTGAAGATCCCATTTTAGCTCTTGATGTTTTGTAGTAAAGGAAAGACGTTCTGTATTTTCTTCCAGTTTTTTAAGAACTTGGTTGTTGATGAACTTTTGGTTGGGGTTGGTATCTGCATCTGTTTTTAGAAATTTGTTTTTTCCAATTTCTATTCGCTTTTCTGCAAGATCTTTTAAAGCAACCAAAAAATTAAGCTGATAAATGTAGAGATGGTAGATTTTTTCGATTTCTGTAAGCATATTACGCTCCAAAACATCTGTTTTTATCGGATTTTGATAATAAGAGTAGAGCGTTTCTACTACTTTTTCGCGAATCTGTCTTCTTCCTAACATTTCAAAGAACTTTTATGGCTGCAAAGATAATAAAATTGTGGAAAATTGTGGTTCACAAAGTTTCAATTTATTCTCTCAAGAAATCTGTATTTTTGCACTTTATCAGCAACAATCGTTTTTAATGAAAAATCTGAAGACTTTAAATCCCTATTTCTGGAAGCATAAAATATTACTATTTTGGGGGTTCCTATTCATTATTGCGAGCAATTTTTTTAATATTTTCAAAGTTCAGTTTATTGGAAAATCTGTTGATGAAATTTCAAAAAATGATCATTTTGGTTTCAATAAACAAGTTTTAATTTATGTGGCTATTATTGTTGGTTCTTCCTTGCTAACCGGTTTTTTCACCTTTATGATGCGCCAAACCATTATTGTTGCTTCACGAAGAATTGAGTACCAGTTAAAAAATAAAATTTACCGCCATTATCAGCAACTTTCTTTAACGGACTATAAAAAAACAACTATTGGTGATTTAATGAACCGTTTAAGTGAAGATGTTGTGGCGGTAAGAATGTATTTAGGACCTGGCGTTATGTATGTGGTAAATACTTTGGTTTTATTAATTATTACCAGTATTTACATGATGAAAACAGATTCCCAAATGACGCTTTGGACATTGCTTCCGCTTCCCATTTTATCATTTATCATCTACAAAGTAAGTTCAATAATTAACCGAAAATCCAAAATAATGCAGAAAAGCCAGTCTGCAATTTCCACTTTTGTGCAGGATAGTTTTTCGGGAATTCGGGTAGTGAAATTTTTTGCAAGAGAAAAATATATTGAAAAAAACTATGGAATTAAAGTTAAAGATTACCAGAATAAAGCCCTTGATTTAGCCAAAACGGAAGCTTACTTTTTTACCATTATTCTTTTTGTTATTGGTTTGTTAAATGTAGCGATCCTTATTATGGGTGGACAAAAATATATTGCTAATGAAATTTCGGTAGGTAAAATTGCTGATTTTTTCATGTATATTAATATTCTCATTTGGCCATTTTCGATGGTGGGTTGGGTAACATCCGTAAATCAAAGAGCGGAAGCATCCATGCAAAGAATTAATGAGTTTTTAGATAAAAAATCAGAAATTATTAATTCTAACAGCCAAATTTATGATATCAAAGGAAATATTGAATTCAAAAATGTTTCTTACACCTATCCAAATACAGGTATTAAAGCGCTTGAAAATTTAAGTTTTAAAGTGAATTCAGGCGAAACTTTAGCAATTATGGGTAAAACAGGGAGCGGAAAATCCACCATTGCATTATTACTTTGCCGTTTAATTGATCCAACAGAAGGTGAAATTTTGATTGATGGAAAAAATTTAAAAGAACATAATCTTGAAAATTACCGAAAATTCATCGGTTATATTCCGCAGGAAAGTTACCTTTTTTCAGATACCATTGAAAATAACATTGGTTTTGCGATTGATCATCCTTCTGAAGAAAAAATTATAGAATTTGCCAAAAAAGCAGACGTTGATAAAAACATTGTTGAATTTAAAGATCAATATAAAACCATTGTTGGAGAACGTGGAGTAATGCTTTCTGGTGGACAAAAACAAAGAATTTGTATTGCAAGAGCTTTAATAAAAGAACCGGAAATATTAATTTTTGACGATTCTCTTTCCGCTTTAGATACCGAAACTGAAGAAAATATTCTTCAAAATATTGAAAAAGATATCAAAAATAGGACTTGCATTATTATCACCCACAGAGAAAGTAGTGCTAAAAAGGCAGATAAAATATTGAACCTCACTGAAATAGAAAATCTGCATACCGCATAATTTTATAGGAATTACTTAGGATTTTACAATTCTGTAAGTAAATAAATAAATTTTTATTTTGCAGTTCCGATAAATCTTTTATATTTGTTAGATAAGATTTTAAAAAAAATTAAGAATGAGCGATTACAAGGAACGCCACGAAAACGAAATTTTCACCAAGGTGTTGAAAGCAGGCAGAAGAACGTATTTCTTTGATGTGCGCGAAACGAAGGCAGGAGATTATTATCTTACCATTACTGAAAGCAAGAAAAATTTCGGAGAAAACGGAGAAGCAACATTCGAAAAGCATAAAATTTACCTTTATAAGGAAGATTTCAAAACTTTTCAGGAAATGTTTAATGAATCAACAGATTTTATCCTGAACGAAAAAGGGGAAGATGTTATTTCGGAAAAACACGATAAAGACTTTAAAACCAAATCCTTTACAATTGATTCGGACGAAGAAGTTTAAAATATAATTTTTAAAAATAATAGCATTCCTTTTGGGATGCTTTTTTTTTGATAAATTGTTGAATATAAATAAATAAAATTGATTTAGTTTTTATTTAAAAGGGAATCTTTATATTATTTAAGTTAAAAGGAGAATCAATAAACTTGCCGTGAATATCCTGAAAATAGTTACTAAAGGATAAACCTGTGCATAACTTTGGATAGGAATATCGCTATCCAAATAATTGGTGGAAAAGGACAAAGCGGCAGGATCGGTATAACTTCCACTCATAATTCCCACCAATTGCAGATAATTAATTTTCATGATAAACCTACCAATAATCACCATTAAAAATAATGGGATAAAAGTAATAGCGCATCCGTAAAGAAGAAAAGCCCAACCATTAAATTTAATAAAATTTTCGAAAAAACTTTCTCCTGCATGTATCCCAACTGCAGCAAAAAATAAACAAATTCCCAAATCTTTCATAAAATAAATGGCACCGGTGTTTATGTATGAATGAATAAATGAAATTCCTCCATATCTGGAAATCAAAAGCGCAACAATTAATGGTCCTGCTGCAAAACCAAGTTTCAATGGTGTAGGAAGTCCAGGAATCATAAGAGGTATCGAACCTACAATGATTCCCAAAAGCAATCCACCAAAAAGGGAAAGAAAATCCGGCTCCATCAGCTTTTTTTCTTGATTTCCTATGATATTTTCTGCTTCCAAAATCGCTTCGTTCGTTCCAATAACCCGCAAAATATCTCCGTAAAACAGTTCCAAACTTGGACGCGGAATCATTTCTTTTCCCGCGCGAAAAACTCTTGTCACTTTCAAATCGTAAGTATTGTAAAGATCCAGTTCCGATAATTTTTTGTGAACAGCAGAAGGTTTGGTAACGAAAATATTTTTTTTGCGAATATCCGAATCCGATTCTATGAAATTATCCGTGGAAGGACGTCCCAATTTTTTTATAAAATCGTCTATTTCAGACTCTTTTCCTACAACCATTAAAACATCACGATCCTGCAAATGCACATCCAAGGTAGGAGAAAAAACAGCCGTTTCGCCAGAATGTTTTAAGCGGGAAACCACAATTTCATAACCAATTTCTTTAATGATTTGATTTAAAGTTTTTCCAAAATATTCAGGATTCACTGCACGCATTTTTTTATGAATCATCGGTTCTTTACGGTTAATTTTGTTCATTCTGAATTTTCGCATTTCAACATCAGGGTTAATTTTCAGCAAAAATTTAGAAAAAATAATGGTTCCAATAATTCCAAAAACACCCAGCGGATAAGTAATGGCATAACCAACGGTGGGATCATCAAAAACCTTGTTGGGAAGTACCGTTTGTAGTTCGCTGATGGTGTTTTTTGCAGCGCCTAATCCTGGAGTGTTCGTTACAGAGCCACTCATAATTCCCACCAAATTTTCAATACTTAACCCTGTGATTTTAAAAAGTAAGAATGTGATTAATCCGCCCAAAAGAACAGTAGAAACAGCTAAAATATTAAATTTCAGACCTTCCGTTTTAAAAGATGAAAAAAACGAGGGCCCTACTTGTAATCCTATTCCGTAAACAAAAAGAATTAAGCCGAAATCGCGTATGAAATCAAGGATTGATCCGTCAATTCTATATCCTAAATGTCCCAGAAAAAGCCCTGAAAACATGACAGCAGAAACGCCGAAAGTAATTTTCCCGAGTTTTAATCTTCCTAAAAAAATTCCTGCTCCAATAGCTAACATAATAGAGATTAGAGATTGAGTAATATCGGGATTTTCTACCGGTTTTATAAGGTTGATGAGCCACTCAAACATATTGTTTCACTTTAAATTTGAACAGTGCAAAGTTAAAGCGAAAAGATTTTTTAAATGAGGTATTTGAGGTGAAAAATATCACTAATCTATGAAAAAATACAGAATAGAATAATCCGCAGGTAAAAACGTAGATTTAGGGCTTGTGAAGCGAATTTATTTTTATAAAAAAAAATTTAAAAAAAAGGCTTTTCTGTGAAGAAAAACCTTTGAAATTATTAATATGATTTTTTTTAGTTTTTTAATCTTTCATTTCTACTTTCAAAAAAAGTTCATCCAACTGTACATCAGCAATTGCAGCAGGCGCGTCAATCATCACATCGCGTCCTGAATTATTTTTCGGGAATGCGATATAATCTCTAATGACTTCGTTTCCATCTAAAATCGCAACCAAACGGTCGAAACCGAAAGCCAAACCTGCATGAGGTGGAGCGCCATATTTGAAAGCATTCATCAAAAATCCGAACTGCGCTTCTGCTTCTTCTTTCGTGAAACCTAATAAGTCGAACATTCTGCTCTGCAAATCTTTATCGAAAATTCTTACTGAACCGCCGCCGATTTCATTTCCGTTCAATACCAAATCGTAAGCGTTGGCGCGGACTTTTCCGGGGTCAGAATGAATCAATTCCAAATCTTCAGGTTTTGGCGAGGTGAAAGGATGGTGCATTGCGTGATAACGTCCGGTTTCTTCGTCCCATTCCAACAATGGGAAATCTACAACCCAAAGTGGTGCAAATTCATCTCCTTTTCTTAAACCGAGCTGATTCCCAAGTTCCATTCTTAAAGCAGAAAGTTGGGTGCGAACTTTATTTTCATCACCGCTCATCACGAGCATTAAATCTCCTTGATTTGCTCCGAATTTTTCCGCGATTTTTTTCAAATCTTCTTCAGAATAAAATTTATTTACGGAAGAAGTAACAACGCCATCATTTTGGAATTTAATCCAAACCATTCCTGAAGCACCAATTTGAGGGCGTTTTACCCAATCAATCAAGGCGTCGATTTGTTTTCTGGTATATTCTGCGCAACCTTCAACGTTGATTCCGACAACCAATTCAGCGTCATCGAAAATTTTGAAATCTTTACCTTTTACCAATTCATTTACTTCCACGAATTCCATTCCGAAACGAATGTCCGGTTTGTCGTTTCCGTATTTTTTCATGGCTTCGTCGAAGGTCATTCTCGGGAATTTACCGAATTCTTTTCCTGAAATTTCTTTCAAAAGTGAAGCAGTCATTCCTTCAAAAATTTCCAAAACATCTTCCTGCTCAACAAATGCCATTTCGCAATCTATTTGCGTAAATTCCGGCTGTCTGTCGGCTCTTAAATCCTCGTCGCGGAAACATTTCACAATCTGGAAATAACGGTCCATTCCACCAACCATTAAGAGTTGCTTAAAAGTTTGTGGCGATTGTGGAAGTGCGTAAAACTGTCCCGGATTCATCCGACTAGGAACCACAAAATCTCTGGCTCCTTCCGGAGTTGATTTTATTAAAACCGGCGTTTCAACCTCGATAAAATCTTTTTCAGACAAATAATTTCTTACTTTTTGCGCCATTTTGTGACGGAAAATCAGTTTGTCTTTCACAGGATTTCTGCGGATGTCTAAATAGCGGTATTTCATACGCAGTTCTTCGCCACCGTCGGTTTCATCTTCAATGGTGAAAGGCGGAAGTTCGGAAGCGTTTAAAATTTTCAAATCGGAAACCAAAATTTCAATTTCTCCTGTCGGAATTTTAGGGTTTTTGGAAGCACGTTCAATTACGTTTCCCTTAACCTGAATGACAAATTCACGTCCGAGTTTTCTCGCACTTTCCAATAATTCCTTGGAAGAACGGTCTTCATCAAACACCAACTGCGTAATTCCATAACGGTCGCGTAAATCAATCCAAATCATAAAACCTTTGTCGCGGATGGTTTGTACCCAACCGGAAAGCGTTACTTTTTCATCAAGATTTTTCAGCGATAATTCGCCGTTGGTATGCGTTCTGAACATAGAAGTTTTGTTTGAAGTCGTTTGAAATTGTTTGAAATCATTTGAAGTGGTTACATCAAAAATTTCGATTGCAAAGATAAGGTTTTTGGGTGATTCTAACTTCGCCAAAGTGACGCAATTTTTGCGAATTTAATCTGGACGGTATTCCAACAAATCTCCCGGTTGACAATCCAAAATTTTGCAAATCGCCTCCAAAGTTGAAAGTTTCACCGCTTTTGCTTTTCCTGTTTTTAAAATGGAGAGATTGGCTTGTGTAATTCCTATTTTTTCTGCCAATTCCTGACTCTGCATTTTGCGCTTGGCGAGCATAACGTCGACGTTGATGATGATTGGCATAGTTTAGATGGTTAAGTCGTTCTCGGATTGAAGTGCGTAGCCTTTTTTGAAGAATTCGACAATAAATAAAATGATTATTCCAAAAAATCCGATAAAGAAGAATTGAAAAAACGCAAAAGAGGTCATTTTATAAAAAATGATATGGGGTATAATGCTAATAATCGAAAAAAATATGCTCACAAAAGCGAGTCTTTTCAACCATTTTATTGCGTTGGAATTGAAAATTCTATCACAACTCATTTCTTTAAAACTCTTGTAAGAAAAATAAAAAAAGGCAGAAAAAAAGATAAAGGCAATAAGATTGAAAAAAATTTGAAAAGGTTCATAAAGTCCTGTAACTAATTGAGTATTACTAAATGGGTAATTTATCTTAAATTTTAATTGTTCGTTCATGGGAATTGTCCATTTATTTTTTGCCCAACCTACATCATTTCCTAAAATAAATGTTTCAGAGAATATTTGAATTCCAGTTTTGAATTTGTAAAATAAAATAGAATGTGCAATTATTTCATAAAGCAAATGCAAAGTGGTCAAGACAAAAAATCCAAAGAACAGCCAACACAAAAATGTTGAAGCAGAATTTTTTCCTATCAGTTTCATAATTAAATATTTTATACTGCAAAACTAAAAAAAATTATCGTAAAACAATAAAAAATTATTTTAATGGAATGTATTTTGAATTTAAGTATTTGAAAATCAATTCGAAAAATTTTGTATTGAATTTCGAAATTGTTCTAGAAAAATTATTCACTAAATTTTATTAACTTTGGGAAAATCACAACCAAAAAATATTTAAAATATGGGAAAAGGCGATAAAAAAACCCGCAGAGGAAAAATTAATCAGGGCAGCTACGGAAAAACACGCCCACGGAAAGTGGTTTCTGCCAAGGCAATTCCGGTGAAGGTTTTGGATGAAGATGAAAAGAAAGCTCCGAAGGCCAGAGTAAGAAAAGAAGTGGGATATCCTACTGAGAAATCTGAAAATGCAGATGTTACTAAAAAACCCAAAACTCAGAAAGCTGACAGTCCTGAAGAAAAACCTAAAACAACAAGAAAGAAAAAAACCGAAGAGTAATCCTTCGGTTTTTTTAGGATGCTTTTGGCG
>JAEZWE010000152.1 GCA_023420435.1 Bacteroidota bacterium | reverse complement strand
GCAAGACAAGGTATTAACCCTGCAACTAAAAAACCAATCAAAATTGCTGCTAAAAAAGTAGCAAAATTCAAAGCTGGTGCTGATTTGGCTGAAGCTGTTGCCGGAGCTAAGAAAAAATAATTATTCTTTTATAAAGAATACAACCTCACCAAAAGGTGAGGTTTTTTTATGGTGCTAAACGAGATATTTGCCAATCAAAATCTTCCGTTAATGTATATAAAATCCGGTCGTGAAGACGATTTGGTCTTCCCTGCCAAAATTCAATTTCATAATGTTTTGCAAGATAACCTCCCCAGTTTTCCGGTCTTGGAATTTCTTTTCCTTCCCATTCAATTTCCAATTCTTTTAATTTTTTTTCTAAAAATTCTCTATTGGGAACAGTTTGGCTTTGTGGTGAAACTACGGCTCCTAACTGACTTCCGCGAGGTCTGGAAGCAAAATAACCATCCGAAAGATTTGCCGCTACTTTTTCTAAATTGGCTTTAATAATAATTTGCCTTTCCAAAGCCGGCCAAAAAAAGTGAAGACAGGCTTTTTCAGATTTTTGAAGAGCAATTCCTTTTCTACTATGATAATTGGTGTAAAAAATAAAACCTTCCCAGGTAAAAGATTTCAACAAAACCATTCTTGTTCTTGGACAACCATCGTCTTCCAGCGTAGAAACGGACATCGCGTTAGCTTCAGAAATACCCGGATTTTCCTCGGCTTCCAAAAACCAATTTCGAAATTGCTCTATCGGATTTTCTTTTATCTGATTTTCAAGCAGTTCTGCTTTCTCATAAATTTTTCTTCTGTCGTGAAGGTTTTCCATTGATTTTTTTGTTACATTTGAGTAAGGTTCGTTTCTTAAAAACCCCAATTTCAGTATGAATTACTCTTACAAAGGTAAAATATTAATTTCTACACCGGATGTTTCCGGAGACATTTTTTCCAGATCTGTGGTTTTAATGATAGACCATACCGAAAATGGCGCATTTGGTCTTATTTTAAATAAAAAAAACAAGGAAGTAAGCCAAAGTATGGAATCAATTTTTGGATTTCCTGTGGATGTTTATGAAGGCGGACCTGTGGAAAATGATAAAATATTTTTCATTGTTAAAGGACAACCAACTAACGATTTTCATTTGTCGATTAGTGATGAATTCTACCTTACTGAAGATTACGAAAATATTATAGGCGAAATTGTAAATCAAAATATTAAAATTGAGGATGTAAAAATATTTTCAGGGTATTCCGGTTGGGCAGCGCAACAGTTGGAATCTGAAATTCAAAAAAAGTATTGGACCATTGTAGATATTTATAATTTGGACTACACCCTTCCCAATGATCAAAAATTATGGAAAAACATCATGCAGAATTTGGGCGGTGAGTTTTTAATTTGGGCAAACGCTCCGGAAGATGTTTCCCTAAATTAATTTTAACAAAATTTTAAAATTTTTCATGACCATTTATTTATCCTTTTTCCGTTATTTTGATTGAAATATTCAACTCATGAAAAAATTTTTTCTCCCATTCCTGGGAATTTGTTTAGCCGTTTTATTATCTTTTACCAACAGCAAAAAAATTATTCTTATTGACGCCGGACATGGTGGCGAAGATAAAGGGGCTATGGTTGGAGATTTGGTTGAAAAAGATCTCACCCTAAGAATTTCCCACATCATTAAAAAACTCAATCAGGATAATAAAGATTTTGAAATTGTTTTGTTAAGAGAAGGTGATGAAACACTTTCCTTGGAACAGCGCGCCAAAATAATCGAAAAAGTAAATCCTTATTTAGTACTTTCTTTACACCTGAATTTCAACCCTAAAAATAAGGATTTGAAAGGGAAAGAAATATACATCCAATCCAATGAAAAAAGCAGAGTTTTTGGCGAAATGTTAGGAAAAAGATTTGAAGAGGGTGCTAAAGTAGAAAAAAAAGATTTAAAGCTTTTAAAGGATTCTAAATCACCAGCTTTGATTTTCGAAATGGGTTATTTGTCCAATGAAGAAGACCGCAATCTATTTTCCAATGAAGACGGACAACTGCAAATTGCCAAACAAATTTTAGAATTTTTAAAAGAAAACTAAAATTTCTGCAAATAATGCAGAAAAAAACCCGGCAAAGGACTTCTGAAAGTTGTTTGCCGGGTTTGTCAATTTATTGGGTAATTTTATTTTCAAATAAATTATTGAAACGAATTTCTCCATTGATGTAACATTTCTGTGAATTTTGAAATGCCAAATTTTCTATTTCTAATTTTCTGAACCGGGAAAATTCCTTTTTCGTCAGAAATCATTAAAATTTCATCTGCTTTCTGACTTTCAAATGCTGCCATTTCCACCTGCTCAATTTCTGCAAAATTTTGACGATGAACAAAAGTGATAAAGTTTTCCATCAAAGGCGAAATAAAAGAACCTTCCGTTTGTTTAGGAATTTTAATCACATTTTCCTGTAAAAAAAGTAGATTTCCGTAAATACTTCTGGCAATTCTTTTGGAAGGATTTAGTAAAATTAAATCATCAAGATCATTTTCAGCAGCATAAATTTCTGCATAAATATTTTCCGGACAATGAACACGGATATTATCCAACAAACCGGTGTTTACAGTAATTTCTTTAATCATATCCATGGTAAAAGGTTTTCCCAATTCCAAAATATCTTCTTTTGACGTAACATCAAAATAAAATTCTGTCGTAGATTTTGAAAAATTACCATTTTCTAAATTTCGGAAAGCCATAAAATTGATAATTCCATTAGAAAATCCTTTTTGAATGACATTTTCCAAAAAAAGTTGCTGAAAAAACTCTAAAGTATAAGAAAGCGGAATGTTCATCCGCATTTTTCTCATGCAAGCCATTAAGAAGAAATAGCATTCTTCCGCCATAATAAGTTCCGAATTTCTCACAAAAAAATATACTTTAACACTATCTCCAAAAAGAAAAGAACGATTTTGTAAAGCAATTTCCGCAGAAGTAAAAAACATAGATTTTATAATTAATGAATAAAAAAAATGAACGAAAATCGCTCATTATTTGAATTTTTCGGTTAAGAAATTAGGCAGCACCCAATTTAATTTGCAAATTTTCGATTAAATTTTCCCAATAAAGACGATTTTCTTCTTCATCCCCAGGTTCACAAAAATCGGTAATATTTAAGGCTAAATCTTCTGTAATTTCGTCGATAACAATCGTCATTTCAAAGAAATTTTTGGTTCCTTCGTCTTCTTCCCAACGAAAACGCACGAAACTTTCCGGCTTATAACGAATTAAAGTGGCTTTTTCTGCAGGACCACCTCCCCAACTGAAATAGAAATCGTCGCCTTTTTCTATCACTTCCTCCGCAAACCATTCCGAAAGTCCTTCTGCACTTGCCAGATACTCATACAAAATTTCTGAAAGACAATGCATCGGAAACTCATACTGCACTTTATGTTTAGCCATTTCTTTAACGTTTTTCATGAGCGCAATATATCAATTAATTTTTTAAATATGCAATAGCAAAATGATGATTTTTATCTATTTATCATCCAAAACCTCTAAAATAATTTTACAACCGATTTTTATTTCCTCATCACTTAAAGTAAGGGGCGGCGAAATTCTTAAAAATTCATTCCTGTACAATTGCCAAAATACGATCAAACCTTTTTCCATACAGCGTTTTGCAACATCTAAAGTATATTCTGGAGAACCCAAATTTACAGCCAACATCAATCCTTTCCCATTGATATTTTTAATTTTTGGATGAACGAGAAGTTCGCGGAACAATTTTTCCTTTTTTTCCATTTCATTCATTATCCCGCTTTCTATAACCTCTTTTAATGTCGCTAAACTGGAAGCAGCAATTAAAGGATTTCCGCCAAAAGTGGTGATGTGACCTAATTTCGGTGAATGTGAAAGGGTTTCCATAATTTTCCTGGAACTCATAAAAGCACCTACAGGAACTCCACCTCCCATTCCTTTTCCCATTACTAAAATATCGGGAACCATTCCAAAATGTTCGAAAGAAAATAATTTTCCGGTACGTCCAAAACCGGGCTGAATTTCATCCAAAATCAATAATGCGCCAACTTCTTCACATCTTTTTTTCAAATTTTTGAAATAATTTTGATCCGGCATCAAAAAACCCGCAGCTCCTTGAATGGTTTCTGCAATAACACAAGCCGTCTTTTCGGTAATTTTTTCAAATTCAGCTTCGTTGTTGAATTCTATAAAATGAACCATCGGTAAAAGCGGACGGAATTCTCTCTTGTGAAATTCGTTTCCGGAAACCGACAAAGCACCATGCGTATTTCCATGATAAGAATTCTTCATTGAGATAATTTCTTCTCTTCCGGTAAATCTTTTTGCCAATTTTAGAGCGCCGTCAATTGCTTCCGCACCGGAATTTACCAAATAGGTAACTTCCAAAGGTTCCGGCGTTGCTTCTGCCAAAAGTTGACAAAGTTCCACCGGTTTTTGCTGCGCATATTCTCCGTAAACCATAACATGAAGATATTTTTCGGCTTGCTCTTTAATGGCAGAAACAATTTTGGGGTGCGAATGTCCCAAAGTATTGGCAGAAACTCCGGCAACAAAATCTAAATATTTTTTACCGTCTTTTCCGTAGATGTAGCTTCCTTCTGCTTTTTCTACTTCGAAACCTGCAGCGAATGGTGTGGTTTGCGCTTGGTATTTAAAGAATTCTTTTTGCATAGTGCAAAAATAGAAAAAACCGTCATTTGGCGGTTTGGTTTTATTGTTTGGTGAAAATTATTTTTTTTATTTTCTCACTCTTTTCGGTTTCTTCGCTTCTTCCGCAGCTTGGGCTTTTTCTTTTTCAGCTTGGGCAGCATCGTACAATGGATTGTCGGAAACGTATTTCACTTCTTCATAATTGGGAGAATCCAGAAAAATATCCTGCCATTTCATCAATCGGTCTTTAGTGTTCCAGTTAAAATCTGAGAAAAAACGTTGTTCTTTAGAAATCATACTCATAGGATAAGTATCCACTAAAGCACCGATATTGCAAGAGATAATTTGTACTTTTTTGGCTTCAAAAAGGGCTTCAATAATTCCACAAGTGGACAAAGAAACACCTATTCTTTCCGTTTCCTTGGTTTGTTCGTTTTGGTCGTCTGCATAAGTTATTGCCTGTGCATTACCAATAACTTTTGCCAACTGAATTTCGTTTTCCTTGTAATACACCGTCATGTTCTTTCCTTTTACCTGATTGAACTCGTCTTTCAAGTTTAAAGAATCGGCTTTACTGATGGCAAAAGCATTTCCTATGACTTTCAAAGAATCGATAAATTCTCTTTCAGTATCAAAATAGGCTTCAATTTTATTTCCGGTCACTTGTTTGGCTCCACTCCACAAAACGGGCTCGGTGATCAAATGTAAAATACCATCCGTTTCATCAAAACGCATGGAATCAGCTCTTGCTTGAGCATTTGATTTGAAAAATCGTGCTTTTCGATACGCTCTTAAATAACTTTTCTTAACTCCAGTAGAATCTGGTTTTTGATAACTGATAATTCGCTCCGCCGAAAAATACAGGGAATCTTTTTCTAAAATTTTCACGGCATACGCTTTTTCAGTAACCATAGCGGAGTCGATTTTTTCATAAACTTCTCCATATTCACCTTTGATGTATCTCCTTTCCTTGGGATCATTAACGGTAACATTTCCATTCGCTTTTGCAAAACCGGTGATTTGATTGTAATACAATTTATCACCATCCAAGGTTTTTCCGTTATAGAAAATTCTGGAATTTTTATTGAGCCAAACTTCTTTGGAATTCATATTGTAAATTCCACTTTCGGTATAGACTTTGTTTGCTGGATTTTTGCGGTTAATAATAGTTGTTGGTCCGGTAAAAGTGGCAGTATTGGTATTCTGATTTTGAATAATATTTACTCCTTCTAACGTATATTCATCATTATCAATTTTCACATTTCCCGTTAAATCAATCATCCTTGTTGTTGTATTGTAGGAAGCTGATTTGGAATAAATGACATTTCCATCTTTAGTAATGGTTCCACCGGTATTAAAATAAGCTTTGTTGGAAAGCCGGTCATAATACATCGTTTGGGTATTTATGGTTTGTCCAGGATCAGTAAGAACGACGTTTTTTCGAGCAATTCCACGTTGGGTATTTCCATCGTATTCCATTTCTTCGGCAGTAATAACGGAACCGTCTGGATTTTGCAATTTTACGTTTCCAATGGCTTTTACAAAATTTTGATCTTGGTAAAGAATAACTATATCTGCAGTAAGTGTTGAACCTTGATGATCAAACTGAACGTTTCCTTCAAAAAATGGATTCCCATCAAATCTTTTTGGATCAACTCCAAATTTGTCGGAATGGGTATGATGAACTTTCTCTCCTGCATTTTGTTGGACTGCGGGTGGATTTGCAAAAAATGGATCTTTTACCGCAGGTTTGCTGGGTTGCGTTTTTATCTGCGCAAAAATTTGAACGGAAACAAGTAAGAAAAGGGCAAAAAATTTCTTCATTAATCTTTTTTGGTACCGTAAAAGTACAACGAGTGAGAATCAATATTTACACCAAAAGCATTTTCGATAGCGTCTTTTATCCCTTGAATTCTCGGATCACAAAATTCTATAATTTCCTGAATTTCTTTGTCTGATCCTTTTTTATAAATCACCAAATGGTCGTGTTGCTTGTCGAAATAAGATTTTTCGTAAGAAGATGATGACAAGGTTTTTTCACCAAATTGGTGTTTTCTGATTAATCCTGCATCCAAAAAAATCTCAATGGTATTGTAAATGGTCGCTTTGGAAACATGATATTTCTTTTGCATCATCAAAAGATATAAATCGTCCACATTAAAATGGTGATCCATATTGTAGATTTCCTCCAAAATGGTGTAACGTTCCGGAGTATTTCGGAAGCCTTTTTCCTGAAGATACTGTTTTAAAACGTCTTTTATCTGAAGAATATTTTTTTCTTTTTGAGCCGAATCCATCAAAGTAATTTGCTACAAATCTATTGAATTTAATCTAAAAAAAAAATCCTTCAAAATGAGAAGGATTTTCAATTTTTAAGCATTATGTCTGTTAAAGCCAACTTGCTGTATTTTTTTACTTACAATTTCCTGATCCAAGATTGGTGCCGATTCTACCACCACATTATGCGGTGAAACTCCCCAAGCTTTGAAATCATCGCTACCGATATATTTTACAAAATTGTAGATATTCAGTGTTATTTTTTCTTTTACGGTAAGAAATCTGTCATTGATATAAGAGTTATCAATAATCACATATTTTAAATCCGGCGGAACATTATGAGTACGAAGTGAAGGATGGCTGCTTCGTGAAGGAATAATATCTTCATCCATCATATCTTTCAAAACCTGATCGAAATAATCATTAATTCTTCGGTCTATTTTAAATCCTAGAAGGAAATTAATTCTATAAATGGTTCCCGGCATAATTTCATCCACTGTATATTTAAAAGTAAATGGATCTTCCTGATTAATAATATTCAGAATAAAATAATGATCTGCTCTTTTAGGCTGCTTCCGCAGAATGGAGTAAATAATTTTCGCTTCCACTTCATCATCTCTTTTAGCACGACTTAGATAAGCCAAATTGGTTGCATATTTCGGAATGGTTTCATCAAGTTTTAAATCTTTAATGATGGGAACATATTTCTGCAATTTTACAAATTTGATGAATTTATTCTTGATTCTTCTTCCGTTAAACCAAGCATACATACAGATTCCTATAAAACCGCCCAAAACCATGGTTAACCAGCCTCCTTCAAAAAATTTGATGACATTGGCTCCGAAAAAACCCAATTCAATAGCCAGATACATCGAAACAAATCCGTAACGAAGTAGTGGATTTACCCGAATTCCTTTCAACCAAAAATATAATAAAATGGTGGTCATCAACATGGTTATAGTAATGGTCAAACCATAAGCTGCTTCCATTTTGCTGGATTCCTGAAAATAGAGAACCACGATAATACACATGATTAAAAGCGTCCAGTTAATTTTCGGAATATACATTTGACCTTTAACTCCGGAAGGATAATCGATTTTCTGATTAGGCCAAAAATTGATGGACATAGCTTCGGAAAACATCGTAAAAGCTCCAGTAATTACGGCCTGACTTGCGATAATTGCTGCAGCGGTCGCCAAAATTACGCCGGGTAAAATCAAATATTCCGGCATAATTCCGAAAAAAGGATTGATGTTATTTTTCTGAACTATTTCAATATTATCCAAAAGCCAAGCTCCCTGTCCCAAATAATTTAAAATCAGCATTACTTTTACAAAAATCCAGCTCAATCTAATATTTTTAATTCCGCAATGCCCAAGATCAGAATATAAAGCTTCAGCTCCTGTGGTACAAAGAAAAACCGCTCCTAAAATCAGAATTGCACTTGGTGAATGTGTAATGAGTTTATACGCATAATATGGATTAAAAGCTTTAAAAATTTCCACATGATCTCCCAAATGTAAAACCCCAAAAATCCCTAAAGATAAAAACCACAAAACCATTACCGGTCCAAAAAATTTCCCAATAAAAGACGTTCCAAACTGCTGAACAATAAAAATCACAATCAGGATTACACAAGTAATTAAAACAACCGGTGTTTCAGGATTAAAAATTTTAAGTCCTTCAATAGCCGACATCACCGTTAAAGATGGCGTAATAACACTATCTGCAACCAAAGTTGCAGCACCAATCAGTGCTATGATATAAAGCCATCTTATTCTAAATTTTTTAACCAAAGAATATAGTGCTAAAATTCCACCTTCACCACGGTTATCAGCTCGTAATGCAATAATGACATATTTTAGGGTGGTTTGTAAAGTAAGCGTCCAAATAATACAGGATAAAGCACCTTCAATATATTCATCCAAAGGAAGAATTGCACCTTCCTCTCTTGCACTTACAATGGCTTTCATTACGTAAAGCGGAGAAGTTCCAATATCACCGAAAACAATTCCCAATGAAACTAAAACGCCTACAAATGAAAGTTTCTTCAAATCAAAATGTTGTCCTGCTGAGTCGGCTGCCATTTTTTTAAAATTTCGGCAAAGTTATGCCTTAAAGTAATTGAATTTATTCTTTTTTATAAATGAAAAAACTCTCTTTCGAGAGTTTTTGTCTATATTTTAAGCTTTAATATACATTGCTTTTTTGATTTCTTCTTTTACTTTTTCAAGTTTTGGAAACCACTCTGCAAAAAGTGCTGCGGAATAAGGCGCAGGAGCATCTGGAGTCGTAATTGTTTTTACTGGAGCGTCCAAATAATCAAACGCTTTTTGCTGAACCATATACGTAATTTCTGCTGCTACTGAAGCAAAAGGCCAAGCTTCTTCCAATACAACCAATCTGTTGGTTTTCTTCACTGAATTTAAAATAGCGTCGTAATCCAAAGGACGAACCGTTCTTAAATCAATAACTTCTACAGAAATTCCTTCTTTTTCTAAATCTTCAGCAGCTTGCATGGCTAACTTTACAATTTTCCCAAAAGACACCAGTGTTACGTCTTTTCCTTCTTTTTTGATATCTGCTTTTCCTAATGGAATGTAATATTCTTCTTCTGGAATTTCCATTTTGTCACCATACATTTGTTCGGACTCCATAAAAATTACAGGATCATTATCTTGAATGGCGGTTTTCAAAAGTCCTTTTGCATCATAAGGATTTGACGGAACTACCACTTTCAAACCTGGACAGTTTGCATACCAAGATTCCAAAGCTTGGGAATGTGTTGCGCCTAATTGTCCTGCTGAAGCTGTTGGTCCACGGAAAACAATGGGACAATTCCATTGTCCACCACTCATTTGGCGAATTTTTGCCGCATTGTTGATAATTTGATCAATCCCAACTAATGAAAAGTTGAACGTCATAAATTCTACAATAGGGCGATTTCCGTTCATTGCAGAACCTACTGCAATTCCTGAAAAACCAAGCTCTGCAATGGGAGTATCGATAACTCTTTTTGCGCCAAATTCTGCAAGCATTCCTTTAGAAGCTTTGTAGGCTCCGTTATATTCAGCTACCTCTTCACCCATCAAATAAATCGATTCATCTTTGCGCATTTCCTCACTCATTGCCTGTGCAATTACTTCACGGAAAGTATATTCTGCCATAATTTTTTAGAAATTTAGTTTACAAAATTAATTATTTTTTGGTTTAACTCCACAAAAAAAGCACCTCTTTCGAGATGCTAATGTTTTTTAAGTAATAAATTAGTTGGTTTTGTGCCAAGTTTGTGTTCTTCCAATTAATGAAAAACCAACATATCCTCTAACATTTAATTTATCGCCTTCTCTTTTAATGATACATTTATAAGTTTTTCCAGATTTTGGATCGGTAATGGTTCCTCCCGTAAATTCTGAATCATCTTTTTCCAATCCTCTTATAATTTCTAAACCTTGTAAAGGTTTGTTTTTTCTATCATCTTTACAAGCAACACAATTATTATTAGTTGGTTTAGCTAATAGCTGAACAATTTTTCCATAATATTTTCCATCCGATTTTTTGAAGATTTCTACAATGGATTTCGCTTTTCCTGTTTCGTCATCGATGGTTTTCCATTTTCCTTCGATTTGTGCAAAAGTAAGCGTACTGAATAAAAGCGCCGCAAAGGCAAAGAATATTTTCTTCATTGTTAAATTTTTTAATTTTAGGTTTGATAAAAATAATTAAAAAAAGTTAAACGCAAAATAATTCATTATTCATATCATAGAAAAATTGATAATTTGGATTCTCATAAAAAATTAAACATTAGTTTAGAATTTGGATCAAATAAATTTTCTTCAACTGTTTATTTCTTGTGTTGGGATTTAGAAATTTCATCGACAAACGGGTAATTCGATAATGCGTTTTCGTTTCAACAACTTTGAAATTCCTTTTTAAATCTTTTAGCTGTTCATCATAAATTACCAGATAATCACCTTTTTTCAATTCATTTACTTCTACTCGATCTGTATTTTGTTGAGTATAAAAATCGAAAGACCACGTTTCATTATTGGTTAACATAAAAATTCTATTCTTTGGAATTTTGTTTTCATTTACAAATTCTGCTAATTGTAAACCTCCCTGAAACTGTGTTAATTTTGGATAAAACTGACTGTTCAAAAAAACATTTATGGCAATAGAAAAAAATAAAGAATTCACTAAAAATTTCTTAAAAATATTTTCTTTTGCAAATACTCGGTATAAGAATAAAAAGGCAAATAAAACCACAGATATTATAAAAAAATAAACATTGTAAACCTCGGTAAAATACCACGCAAGAAGACCAACCACCACAGTTCCTGCACAAAAAACAAAAACTTGTATTGCATATAAAACTTTAATAAGTTTTACTTTCTTTTTAAATGATTCTTCAAACAGAAAAGCCGCTGTAAAAATGGATAAAACAGCAATTAAGCCATTTAAATAATGCGGAAGCTTAAAAGTTGAAACACTAAAAACCAGCATTACCAACCAAAATCCACCCAAAGAAAGAAATTCTTTTCCTTCAATTTTTTTAAATTTTATCTTGAAAAACTCAACGGTTTTCTTAAAAACGCCAGTATAAAACAGCAACGAAAAAGGCATAAAAACCCACAAAAGGGTATGAAAAAAGAAAAAATAATCGGAATTATTGGCCGCAAAACCATTTCCTGTCATACGATCTACGCTTTGTCCCAAAAGGATGAATTTAATTCCATCCACACCAAATTGATGATGATAAGCATACAAAATCGGTAAAAGACCGACAAAAAAACATACAAAAAACAGTAAAGTTTTAAAATTGAAAATCCTCTTCCACTCCCTTGAATAAAGCAAATACGACAAAACACAAAATCCGATAATCACAAAACCCATCAAACCTTTAGCTGAAAAAGCAAGTGCCGTTGCAAATCCACCTAAAACAGCATAATTTATTTTATTCGTTTTTATAAATGCTATAATTTGCCACAAAGCAAAAATGACAAAACCGGTTAAAACCGCATCTGTTCTTACATCATGAGCCGATAAAATAATGGTTTGTGCAGAAAGAAAAATTAAAGAAGCAGCAAAACTTAAATTTGAATTTTCATATAATAAATGCGCCAATTTCTTAGTAGAAAATGCACCTAATGCAATACATAAAAACGCCGGAATTCGATAAGCAATATGATTAATTCCAAAAAATTTCATGCTCAAAGCGGATAACCAAAAATGCAAATGCGGTTTGTCCAAATACGGATTCTCGCCTTTATAAATATTCAGAAAATCGTTTTGCAAAGCCATTTTCATCGCCATTGTGGCGTGTTGCGCCGAATCGTTTTCCATTAAAGGAACAAAAAGTCCCAAAACATAAACCACAAAAAAACCCAGATACAGGAGCAAAATTTGATTGACAGACAGTAGTTTTTCCGACTTCATAGCAATTTGGTTTTTAGTATTTTTGCAAAAATTTTCTTTGCAAATTTAAAAAATCAAAACTTTCCAATGGATCACAATAAATTTTACTCGCTCATCATCCCCATGTATAATG
>JAEZWE010000133.1 GCA_023420435.1 Bacteroidota bacterium | reverse complement strand
ACAAGACCAGATACCGGTTATGGATACATCCAGTTTATTGAAAAGAAAAATTCAGAAATTAATAAAGTAAAAACGTTTACCGAAAAACCGGATCTGGAAATTGCAAAAACTTTTTTGGAAAGTGGCGATTTTTTATGGAACGCCGGAATATTTATCTGGAATGTAAAAAGCATACAAACCGCATTTCAAAAATATCTTCCGGAAATGTATGAGCAGTTTTCTTCCTGCGAATACAATTCTAAAGGAGAGGAAAGTTGTATTGAACTGATCTATCCCAAAGTTTTTAAAATATCCATTGACAACGGAATTTTGGAAAAAGCCAAGAATGTTTATGTAATTCCTGCAGATTTAGGATGGAGCGATCTTGGAACTTGGAATTCCGTTTTTGAAAACGCCGAAAAAGATGAAAATAAAAATTCACACAATTCCAAATATGTGCTGAATTATAATAGCAAAGGCAATATTATGAGAATCAAAAACAAAAATAAAGCGGTCATTATAGACGGTCTTAAAAACTATATAATTGTAGATACCGACAAAGCGCTTTTAATTTGTCCCCGAGATAATGATCAACTCATTAAAGATTATGTTCAGGATTTAAAAAACGGTAAAAAAGGCGGAAAATTTATGTAAAAAAGCCTTTTTAGCAATAAATTGGTGTTTTTGTTGTTTTAATAACTCAGCTTTTTAACATAATATGAAAAAAAAATCGGGCATTTTTCTTTTTTTCTTTTTTTCTTTTTGGGCTTTATCTCAAAAAAACGAAAAAACCTTAATCTATAATGCAGAAAATATTCTCACGAAAATAATTCCCAATAATCAAACCGATTCCTGGACGCTGGTTTATAATGAATATGCAAGAGATAAAGTCTTAAAAGAAGGAAATCATAAAAATTATCTGCCTCAATTTTCTGGTTTTAAAATGAATCCGCACGAAGAAGGATTTTATTATATCGCCGCTTCCAAAGGAGGAAGCTTTTATTACATCCAAAACATGGAATCCTTAAGAGATTTCATTGGAACCATTGATAATGGAGAAGAAGCTGCGCTTTTGGCGATTACAAAAGGATATTTGGTGGATTATGAATTTAAAGAATATGCCGCTAATTACAAAAACATGGGAACCCGTTTTGAGGTTGAGGTCGGGAAAATTACCTCAAAAGAATGTCCTTTAGCGAAATCGCATTTTATTTTAACGATAGATAAAAAAACAGGAGAAATTTCTGAAGGTGAGGATTTGGGAAGATACGCCGAACTTTACGGTAAAGATTGTAAAAATAACCCACATTATGCTGCTTTAGAAAAACAAATGCAGGAAGCCAAAGCCAAAGCTGATGAACTGAAAGAAGAGCAAAGAAAAATAAACGAAAAAATGAAAAAAAGATTAGAAAAAAACCGCAGAAAAGATTAGTTTTCTTCTAAAATTTGATGGGCAGCTTCTTTAGATTTTACTTTATCAATTACTTTAAAACAAATTCCGTTTTCATCGAAAAGAAAAGTGGTTCTTACAATTCCCATATAGGTTTTCCCAAAAGTTTTCTTCTCCTTCCAAACCCCGAATTTATTGATGATTTCATGGTTTTCATCAGCAAGTAAATCATAAGAAAAACCATTTTTTGAATGAAAATTTTTCTGCTTTTTTACGGAATCTCCTGAAACGCCCACCAATTGAAATCCCGCCTTTATTAATTGTGAATAATGTTCATTAAGATGACAAGCTTCCACGGTACAAGTAGGCGTACTTGCTTGAGGATAAAAGAAAACTACCAGTTTTTTCCCGATAAACTTTGACGAATTTATTTTTTTTCCATTTTGATTGAGAACTTCAAAATCCGGCAAATGGTCTCCAACGTTTACCATTTTTATATTTTTGCTCAAAAATAAGCCTTAAATGACAAAAAAGCAAAGAGCAGCAACGATTATGAAAGAGTTGGAAAAACTGTATCCCGACGTTCCTATTCCTTTGGATCATTCCGATCCTTTTACCTTATTGGTAGCGATAGCACTTTCTGCCCAAACCACAGATAAAAAAGTAAATCAGGTAACACCACAGCTTTTTAAAATTGCTGGAAATCCTGAAAAAATGGCAAAATTGGATGTTTCAGAAATTAAGGAACTCATCAAAGAAATAGGCTTATCCAACCAAAAAGCTAAAAATCTAAAAAAAATGGCTGAACTTCTTTTGGAAAGGCATCAAGGTGAAGTTCCCAAAACATTTGAAGAACTGGAAGCACTTCCCGGAGTTGGTCATAAAACAGCTTCTGTAGTGATGAGCCAGGCTTTTGGATTTCCTGCATTTCCTGTAGATACCCATATTCACCGTTTAATGAAAAAATGGAAATTAACCGAAGGAAAAAATGTGGTACAAACAGAAAATGATGCGAAGAAAATTTTTCCGGAAAGCGTTTGGAACCGGCTTCATTTACAAATTATTTTTTACGGACGAGAATTTTCACCTGCAAGAGGAGACGTCAGTAAAGATTTTATAACAAAAATGCTTTTTGAGATTAAGAATGAATAAGCGCTTTTACCTTATCCAGCAAATCTTCCATTTGAAAAGGTTTTGCTAAAAAAGCATCAGCGCCCTCCAAAATACCAGGTTTGTTGAATTCTAAATTTGCAGAAATCATAATGATTTTAAGATTTTTTCCTTCTTTGGTAGCGCGTAATTCTTTCACCAGATTTCTTCCGTCCAATCCACTCATTAAAATATCGGTGATTAAAATTTTGGGGCGCACTTTTTTAATCATTGCACCGGCAATTAAAGGATTGGGGCAAGATACAGAATCGTAACCTTCTGATGCTAAAATGGTTTCAATCATTTCGCAGATTTCACGATTATCGTCCACTACTAATATTTTCATCAATTTCTTGCTATTTCTTTTTAGAAAATTCTGAAACAAATATATAAAATTTTATAAACTTTATAAAAAAATATATTTATGCCAAAAAATTATTGATTTTTTGCCCAGTTTTCCATTTTCTTTTCTAAAACTGAAAGAGGAAGACAGCCCTGACTTAAGATGGCATCGTGAAACTTTGCAACATTGAATTTCTCACCCAGCTTTTTAGAATATAAATCCCGCAATTCCCGAATTTTAAGGGAACCAATTTTATATCCCAAAGCTTGTCCCGGCATTGCCATATAGCGTTCCACTTCTGCAGTTGCGCCTGCTTCGTCGTAAGCTACATTATTTAAAAAATAGTTTATGGCTTCTTCCCGGTTCATTTTTCCGGTATGCAAACCAGTGTCAATAACCAATCTAACGGCGCGTAACATTTGGTCACTTAAATAACCCATTTTTTGGTAAGGATCCGTGTAAAGTCCCAATTCGAAACCTAAAGTCTCGGCATAATGTGCCCAACCTTCACCATAAGCTCCGAACCAACCAAAACGCATAAATTTAGGCAAATCGGTATTTTCCTGTTGTAGAGAAACCTGATAATGATGTCCCGGTATTGCTTCGTGGAGAAAAAGAGATTCCATACCGCTGGTTACATTAAATTTAGCAGGATCCGGCAAAGGCATATAAAAAATTCCGGGTCTTTTGCCATCTGGAGTTCCCTGGATATATTCTGCACTTGCACTGGCTTCGCGGAATTTTTCGGTTTGCCGGATTTCAAAACCGGTTTTTGGGGTTACGGACAATAAGGTTTTTAATTTGGGTTCTATTTTTTTTAGAATTTCGTTAAATGCGGCAATAACTTCTGTATTGGTTTGGTAAGGCATTGCTTTGGGATCGGTTTTTACAAAATTCAGAAATTGTTCTAAACTTCCGTTATATCCTAATTCTTGTTTCACCTTTTCCATTTCAGAGCGCAACATATTCACTTGTTGAACTCCTATTTTATTGATTTCGTCGGGACTGATATTGGTGGTGGTCCAACTTTTTGAATAGTATGCATAAATGTCTTTTCCTTTAGGAATTCCATTAATTCCATCGGTAATCCGGGATTTTGGCAGATATTCTTTTTCAAGAAATTCAGCCATTTTTAGATAAGAAGGAATAATTTTTTTGGTGATTGCTTCTGTATATAAAGTTTTGTATTTTTCTTTTTGGGCTTCCGAAAAGTTACCCGGAAATTTTTTTAAAGGACCATAAAAAATATTTTTTTCAAGATCGGTATTTACAATTTCCTCAGCATTCATTTGCGGAATCATTTTGATTACCAGTTTTTTTGGTAAAACAATTTTTTGAGAAATTCCGGTTTTAAAATTTTCTATGGCAGCATCCATCCATTCCGGAAATTTCTCCATTCTACGCAACCAATTTTCGTAATCTTTTTCTGTTTTAAAAGGTTGTGTTCCTTCTCCGCTTCCTAAAAGCGGAAAATCTAATGGAAGTCCGCTAAATTGGGTAAAAGGGATGTATTCTGGATGATAGGCATATCGCTCAATCTTATCTTTCAGGGTGTAATCCAAAACATCGAAAACTACTTTTTTATTATCGGGCAAATTTTTGTAATCTACTTTTTTCAATTGTTCCTGTACCGAGCTGTAAAAAGCAATTTCTCCGGAAATTGATTCTTCATTTATATTAATAGGCAACAAATCGTTATAACGGTTATCTCCTTGAGCCGTAGCTTCAAAAGGATGTAATTTTAGATATTGCTCATAATAGTTTGCCGCAATGGAATCTAAATCGGTGGGTGTAACCTTTGTTAAAGGGGAGTCTTTTTTCTTACAAGAAGAAAAACCAGCGAAGATAACGGCTATAATAGCATAACAGGAAAAAAGCTTTTTCATCATTATTTTTTTCAAAAAGCTAATTTAGAAATATTTTCCTTGAATTTTTTTAGATTTACCCCATGAAGTTAAATTAAACCTCAAAATATTTTGCACAATAAAGCAATTTTTTATCTTTGTTCAATTAGTTTAAAAATCAAATAATTATAATTCTTTTGGCATCAAAATGAAAGGGATACTGAAAATTTATCACCCTGACGAAACGCTTAAATACAATATTAAAAGCACCTATTGCAAAGCGGTTTACAGCAACAAACAATATTTTTTAGAACTGGAAGTAATTACCGATGATTCTTTGGATCACGTTGATGATGATTCTTTACAGTATCATTTTCCACAACTTTCTTTGGATGTTTTCGATTTTCCGATTGAAGATGGCGAAATTGCAGGAAAATTATTTTCCGTTAATGATTCCGATGAAGAAACTTATACAGAAGTTGACTTATTTGATGATGAAGAAGCTTATCTTTACGATAACAAACTAGAATTTTCGCAAGACGATGAAGATAATCTTTGTTTGATGTGGAAGGGTTCCATTGATGATTTTTATACCGGTTCAGACGAACCTATTCCTTTCAAGCTGAAATGCGATTTTAAGCAGGAAGCTCTTGAAATGGATGAAGAGTAAATTTTTTTTGTTCTGAACAAAAGCACCTAAAGCCATTTTCATTATTATTTCGCTTCAATAAAGACGTTGAAGCTGAATTTTATGAAGAAAAGGCAGTGAAAAAGATCATGGATAATTTACTTTGCTGAAAGAAATAGTGAAGATTATGACTATTTGTTTAAAGCAATAAAATATTAAAAAATACGTTAGAAATTATTTAAAACACCCGATTTATGCAGGACAGCACGCAAGTTGTAACACAAGCAGCAAATGGAGTAAAACTTCAACCGGAAAAACAGATTTTTTCACTTTGGGACATCCTTTTTAGTGGAGGCATGGTAGGAAATATCATTATGGTTTTAATCTTTCTTTTGGGTGTTTTGGCTTTGTATATTTTTCTTGAGAGATATTTTTTCATTAAAAGAGCATCAAAAGAAACGCCAGGTTTTCTTGAAAATATAAGAGATTTTGTTCAGGAAGGTAAAATACAAACTGCTATAGATTACACCAAAACCATTGATTCTCCCGAAGCAAGAATGATCGAGAAAGGATTGGCACGGGTAGGAAGACCTATTTCTGATATTTCTAATGCGATGCAAAACCAAGGACAGTTGGAAGTTTCAAAATTGGAAAAAAATCTAAATATTTTAGCCTCCGCTTCCGGTGCGGCTCCCATGTTAGGTTTTTTAGGAACCGTTATCGGGATGATTATGGCATTTTTCGAAATTTCTAATGTTACGGGAGCTGTTTCTCCAAAATTGTTAGCTTCCGGAATTTATACCGCTATGGCAACAACTGCAGCCGGACTTTTTGTAGGGATTCCTGCCTATTTTTTCTACAATATTTTAGTGACCAAAGTAGATCGATTGGTGTTGAAAATTCAAACCCATGTGAATGAGTTTTTAGACACTTTAAACAAACCTTTGTAATCCTTTAATCAAAAACTTAATGGAATTAAAAAGAAGAAATAGAATCAGCGCTGAATTTTCGATGGCTTCCATGACGGATATTATTTTCCTTTTGCTGATTTTCTTTATGATTACCAGTTCTGCAATTAGCCAAAGTGCTATTGAAGTAAAACTTCCCACAGCAACCAATGCAGATCCAAATGTTCAGGATCCAACAGCAGTTACGATTACCAAAGACGGCAAATATTTTGTAAACGATAAAGAAATTTTGAAAGAGCAATTGGAAAATTATTTGGTTCAAACTTTAAAAGGACAAACAAATCCAGCCTTTACCATTAGAGCAGATGAAGATACCAAACATCGTGATGTTGTTTTTGCGATGGAAATTGCAGAAACGCACCATTTTAATTTAGCAATTGCTACTACCCAAAAAGAAAATTAACAGTGAATTATACCTTAAACCATAAAGAAAAAGAACAGCAAGACCGCAGAAAATCTGCGATCATTACGGCAGTTGTTTCTTTGGCGGTTTTTTTGGTCATTTTTTTATATAAATTTACACGAATTGTTCCGCAAGAAAAAGTGGTTACTACGATGCTCATTAATTTTGGGGATAACCAAAACGGAAATCAAACAGAAGAGCCGGCAAATCAAGAAGGAAGTTTAGCTACAAACACAGAAATTGAAATTCCGGAACCTGTTTCAGAACCGAATGTAAATCCAAAACCTACAGTTCAGGAAAGAATAATTTCAGGAAACAATGCGAAAATTTCTGCTCCAAAACCTGAAAAAGTTGAAAAAAATCTAAAAAACACAACAAAATCCACTACAAATAAAACTTCCACTACCAAAAAATCAAATAATACCGCAGCAAAAGCTCAAGGAGACGGTAAAGGAACTGCAGCAATTGGAAACTTAATTCGTGGAAGAGGCAACAATTCAGGAAATCAAGGAAATGCAGGAACTAATGGCAATGCTGGAGATCCTTTAGGAGGAGATGGAAATGGAGACAGCAAAATTGGTGTAGATCGAAAATTAATTGGTTTTATTCCTGGAACGATGGGAAGAGGAGGTTCGCAACCCAATCATAATTGTTCGGCTTCGGGAACAATTAATATTTCTTACACCGTTGATAAAGCCGGAAACGTAATTTCTGCAAGAAGATCAAGTGGCGTTTCTGATGCTTGTGTGGTTTCAACCACCGTATCTTGGGTGAAACAATTTGTAAAAGCGGAAAAAGGCAATACTTCTTCTACGGGAGTTTATAAAATTACCTTTTAAATTTCTTAATTTTTTTCGTCATTATTTTCCATTTTGTCAGGATCATTTTGATAAAATTCATGTAACAATTTTTCAGCATTTTCGAAGTCATCTTCTCGAACTTTCAACTGAACACCAACAATTGTATTATTAAACATAGGATACAAAGCGGCAGAATTAGCATTGAATATAAATCCTGCAATACCATTATTTTCCAGAAAAATCCTGAAAATTTCAGCTTCTGTTTCTGTCGTATAAACTCTTAAAGTAACTAAATTCATGATAAATAATTTTTGATTTCACCTAATCTTCCCATGACAGGAATGGAGAAAACTCCGCTTTTCTGAAGCCAAATATTATAAAATTCCTGCGCTTTTTCTGCTAAATCTTTATTTGAATTTTCTTTAAATTTGTAAAAAAACAGATTCCCCAAAAGCTCATAATAAGCAATATGATGAGGTTCGTCTTTGGATTTTACAAAATCATGAATTTCTGTAAGGGATTTTGAGGAAAGTTCTTCAAAACTCATTTTAAATATATCTTTCATTTGAGTTTCGAAAACCATCTGTTCCTCTTCAGGTCTTCCTTCATTTTTGCCCAAAAGCATATTGGCGATCATTTCAGAAAATTGTTTTACGATGCGGATAATGTAGTCTTTGTCGTGTATCATTTTTTATTTTTTTCCTTTAAATCCTGTTGCACAACCGTAAAAATATTGGGTAAACTGAACAGTAAGATTATTTTCTTTAAAAATTTCAGTGGCTTTTTCAGCATTTCTGAATTTCGAAGTGTAGCTCCAGAGCATTTTATATTCTTCAGGACTTCCCAAAAAAACTTTGCCTAAAATAGGAATGAGATTTTTAAGGTAAAATTTATAAAAAAAATTTATAAAAATATTTTTAGGCTCAGAAACATCAATAAAAGAAAGTTGTCCACCCGGTTTTAAAATCCGGTAAACTTCTTTTGCAAAAATTTGAAGCTGTTCCTCATTGAAAGTTTTCAGTCCGAAACCACAAAAATACAAAATCGTAATGTATGCTTGGTAAATTGCTGTTTAAAATATCATCCTGAAGAATTTTAATAGCACCATTAAATTTTTTTTTGTTTTTTCTTTTTGCATAATGCGTCATTCCTTCCGAAAAATCAAGTGCTGTAAGCTTTGCGTTCGGGAAATTTTTTAAAATAGAATCCCAAGTTTCACCCATTCCTGACAATAAATCGATAATTTCCAAATTTTCATTATTTCTCGGGAATATTTTTACAAATTGGGATCTCCATAAAATTGAAAAACCGAAAGAGGTGATGTAATTCATCCGTTCATAAGAGCCGGACATTCTGTTGAACAAATTTTTTACAAATTGATCTTCATAGATATTTTGTTTTTCAATCATTTTTATCCAAAAAATAAATACGCCAAAATAATAGAAGTAATAATACCTACTAAATCTGCTAAAAGCATAGCACCAACGGTATATCTTGTATTTTTGATAGCTACAGCTCCAAAATAAACGGCTATAACATAAAAAGTAGTATCAGAACTTCCCTGCAATATTCCTGCTAATTTTGATGGGAAAGAATCGGATCCAAAAGTCGTCATGGTATCCACCATCATTCCACGAGCTCCGGATCCGGAAAGTGGTTTGATGAGTGCGGTTGGAAGTCCATCCACAAATCTTGTATCCAAATTTGCTGCAGTTGCCAGCCATTTCATTCCGTCAATAATCACTTCAAAAACTCCTGAAGTTCTTAACAAAGAAATCGCAATCAACATTCCTACTAAATAAGGGATAATTTTTACCGAAGTCCAGAAACCATCTTTCGCGCCCTCAATAAAAGAACCAAAAACATCAATTTTCTTATAAATAGCGCCTAAAACAATGGCAAAAAATATAAAAAGAATAATTCCATTACTCAAAACTTTTGAAAATTCTCCCAATTCTTCCTGATTTAATCTTACTAAAAAAACAACCAAAGCCGCAATTATCGCAGAAATTCCACCAACATACGCCAAAACAACAGGTTGAAAAAGATTGATTTTCTGTTTGATAGAAACAATAATCATCGCCGCCATTGTTGCCGCAAAAGTGGCTATTAAACAAGGAAGAAAAATATCTGTTGGATTGGAAGCTTTCATGGAAGCACGAATTGCAATAATGGAAACAGGAATCAGCGTTAATCCTGAGGCGTGAAGACACAAAAACATAATTTGTGCATTGCTTGCTCTTTCTGTAGAAGGATTTAAGGTTTGCAAACTTTCCATCGCTTTCAGTCCGAAAGGTGTTGCAGCGTTGTCCAAGCCTAATAAATTCGCGGAAAAATTCAACATCATGTGTCCAAAAGAAGGATGGTTTTTCGGAATTTCCGGAAATAATTTTGAGAAAAATGGCTGAATCATTCTTGACAATAAATTAATTCCGCCCGCTTTTTCAGCAATAGTCATAAAGCCCATGAAAAGGGTCATAATCCCAATTAAACCCAAACAGATTTTTACAGCAGTGTCTGAAGTTCCAATCACACCATCTGTGGATTGTATTCTATAAATTTTTACTTTTTCTTTTAGTGAATCTGTTTTATAATGAATGGATCCGTCATCAAAATTTTCAGATTTTAAAAGAGCATCATGCGCAGAAGCAGGAATTTTAGAAATTGGCAGGTTGGCAATGGCAACGGTATCACCGCCTTTACCAACTACCATATCGTTGTAAATGCTTTTATAATTTGGCGAAAATAAATATTTAATACTTGCAACAAGAATGGCCACAATAATAAACGCCGACCAGATTCTGCTTAAAACCATTTTTTAAAATTTGAGTAAAAATAACGTTTTTGAGAAAACAATGTTAAATGTCATCCATTTTGCTTCGAAAAATATTTTCAAATCAATATAAAACTTTTGTAACTTTAAGTTCCTAAAAATCTAACGCAAGACGTTTCTTTTTTAGCACATTTCTTTAAAATAATTTAAAATCAAATAATTATGAGTGCTAAAACCCAAGATTTACGTAATGTAGTGATGCTCGGACATTCCGGTTCCGGCAAAACTACACTTATAGAAACCATGTTGTACGAAGGAGGGGCGATTAAACGCCGTGGTTCTGTGGAAGGTCACAACACGGTGAGTGATAATACCGATATCGAACACGAACGCGAAAACACGATTTTCTCACACCAAATGTTCGTGAACTGGAGAAACAACAAAATAAATGTTATTGATACGCCGGGTTTCGACGATTTTGTAGGTGAAGTGGTTTCTTCCCTTAAAGTTGCAGATACGGCTTTAATCGTTTTAAATGCGGCTTCCGGTGTGGAAGTTGGAACCGAACTCGTTTGGGAATATGTTGAAAAATATCAGACTCCAGCGATTTTTGTCATCAACCAAATGGATCATCCAAAAGCCGATTTTGAAACCACTTTGAACCAGGCTAAAGAAAGATTTGGAGCAAAATTACTTCCAATACAGTATCCTTTAAACTCTGGTGA
>JAEZWE010000034.1 GCA_023420435.1 Bacteroidota bacterium | reverse complement strand
AAAAAAACTTCTATTTCTTTGGTTTGTTTGGGTTCAAAATTCATTTTCCAAGTGTGCCAGTTGTTGCTGTAAGTTTTGATATTTCCAAAATCTTTTTTATTGGGCTGAAGCAAAATTTCCAAAGGTTTTTGCTGCGAAAAAATCCGAAAACTGCTCAAAGAATCAAGGGTGATTTGGTTGAGATGAGTTTCGCCGCCGGAAAAAATTCCGTTCACAGGATAACCCATTTTGAAATTCAAAGTTTCATTTTTTGTATTCCGGAATTGGTACCATCCTTTTACCACAGCAAATCCTTTGTAAAGTTGAATGTAGATGCGTTCTTCCTGCATCTGCACTTTCTTAAAAGTGGCAGAATCTTCCGGATATAACATGGTGAAAACTTTTCCGCCGGCGTTCCAAATTCCGGGTTGTGCGGAATTGGCGAATGTTTTTGAAATTCCCAAAAAAAGGAAAAGCAAAATAAGCTGTTTGGAAATGTTTTTCATGATTGAAAGGTGCAGTTTTTAATTATTGGTTGGCGGAATTTATTAGAATTTTTACATTTTTTAAGGTGTAATGTCTTGCGTTTCTGCATTCATTAAAATGAATAAAAAAAAAGAATCAGAGAAAACAAATGAGTTTTAATTTATTTTTCCAACATTTAATTTTTCAGTATTTTGAAATTTTTCACCTCATTTTTATGAACCAATTTCAAGAAATAGATTCCTTTTTTGTATGCTGAAAAATCAATTTTTAAATTTTCTTTTATTTCTCCTTTTTTGTTAAAAATTAGTTTTCCTGTAACGTCGAAAATGGTTATGCTATCAATGTTATCCATGTTTTTTATCATTAAATAATCTACAACCGGATTTGGATAAATTGAAATTTGGCTCAATACACCAACCGATTCATTTACATTCATAGAGCCGCTATCTGATATTTTTTGAATGAAAATATCTTTTCCTCCTGCTGAAGTTAAATTATAAACTGAAGTTGCTGGATCAAAATCAACCGTGCTAGAAAATGCACCAGTATTGTAAATGCTATTGTCCAATACATCAACAGCAATTCCTCTGTTTAAATCGAGTCCTGTTCCTCCTGCAGAAATTGCCCATCCAAAATCTCCGTTAGAATTAAGTTTTGTTACAAAAACATCATCATCTCCGTTGGATGTTAGATTGAAAGTGGCTGATTCATCTGGATTAAAATCGGTTGTTCCTTCGAACATTCCCCCAATATAAACATTGTTGTTGTTATCAACCGCGATACCTTTTGCATCGACATTTGCAGTACTTTTAATAGCTTTTGCCCAAACAAAATTTCCGTTGGAATCTAATTTGGAAACAAATACACTGAAAGATCCTGTTGCGGTTAAATTACTTGTTGCAGCACCTGGATCAAAATCTGCTGTACCCGAAAAATAACCTGTTGATAAAATATTGTCGTTGGAATCTATAATTAATTCTGATGGTTCTTCGGTACTTGTTCCGCCCATACTTTTTGCCCAAATGAGATTTCCGGAAGAACTAAATTTTGTAATAGCCATATCGTAACTTCCTGAAACAGAATTCAGCGTGACGTTGTTTGCACTAGGGTCGAAATCTACATTACCCGAATATCGGTAAAGTGCAAGCAAATTTCCTTGAGAGTCGAGTTCCACGGATTCTCCAATATCGACACTTAAACCTCCAAAAGCGTATGCCCAAAGAAAATCTCCGTTGGTATTTAATTTTAGTAGAAAAGCATCTATAATTCCGCTAGAAGTAAAAGTGTGACCAGTTGAACCTGGATTAAAATCAACAGTTCCCTGAAATCTTCCAGTAACGTACACTCCAGAATTGTCTGCAGCAACTGCATATCCAATATCTGCGGATGAGCCTCCAATTCCTTTTGCCCAAATAAAATTTCCACTGCTATCCAACTTTAGAACAAATATATCGTATAATCCTTGTGAAGTTAAGTTATAAACCGCATTAGCATCAGGATTGAAATCTTCAGTGCCTTGAAAATATCCTGTAACGTACACATTAGATGATTGATCTACATAAACTGAGTAGGCTTGATTATAATTTCCGAAACCATTTCCAACTTTTTTTGCCCAAATTAAATTGCCATTGGAATTGTGTTTGGAAACATAAATGGCTCTGTTTGCACTTGTTTGTTGCGTGGAAACCGAACTACTAGGATCAAAATCTACTGTGTTGGAAAACCATCCTGTGGAATATACATTTCCTGAATTGTCAACAAGGACGTCCATTGATTCCTGGTCGTACAATCCTTCGTATTGAAATGCCCATTCCAGATTTTGAGAATAGAAATTTGAAAACAGTCCAAATACTAAAAATAGTGTGATTGATAGTTGATTTTTTTTCATGACTTTTTGTTTTTATTGGTTAATTTATTACAAAGAAATCCCTTGTGTTTGTGATATTTTTGTTCCGTTTTTGAAGGTCATTCCGTAGACTTTATTTTCTTTTTGTTTGATGATTAACAAGTTTCCGTCATGTTTATTTTCTGTAAAATTTCCGAAATAAAGTTCGTTGTTATTATTAAATTGATAAGCTGCCAGTCCGTTGAGTTTCATGTTTTTCATATTTCCATAGGAAGCATCTCCGTTGTTATAGACCATGATTCCTAAATCAGGTTTTTTATCTTTAAAAAATCCGGTGAAAACACTTCCATCAAAAAATTTGTATAAACTGAGCATATTATTGCAATCACCTTGATAACAGCCAACTTTTTGCTTTTTGGTATTTTGTGTAAATGGATGTTCTATCAGTATATTATTATCGCTAAAAAAGCCGCCTTTAGTAACTTTATCATCTGTTTTAAAAGAAAATCCGTTTCCGTTAATTTTCCCATTGATTGCCGTTCCTGTGAATGTAATATTCTGGTTCAATTCAAAAACAAAACTATTGGGAAGGTTATTTTTAAATTCTGAAAAGAGAAAATAAGCGCCTTTTTTGCTAATTAATCCTACTCCATTCATTTTTCCGTCAGAAAAATAACCATAATACATTTCGCCTTTTCCGAGGTTCATTTTACCGAAACCATTGTTGCAATCGCCACTTATACAAATTCCTTTTGATTTTGGGTCGTAAGCAATACTCAATTCATAATCAGGCTTTGTTTTTTGATACCAAAGAGTTTGGGTTTTGGATAGGTTAATGTTTTTTTCAATATTCATATGAGTAAAAGGCATATCGAAATAAGTAAAGGCTTGTCCAGAGTAAATATTCCTTAATCCAATATGCTCCGCATTTTTACTCAACATCGAAATATCTTTTTCTTTTTTTCTAAATAAAGCACATTTTTCGAGGGTAATTGTTATTCGATCGTCATCAATTTTATACAAAACCGAAGATAAAACCGAACTGTTTTCATTGATAGGATAATCG
>JAEZWE010000005.1 GCA_023420435.1 Bacteroidota bacterium | reverse complement strand
GAAAAACGACAACTTCAACTTTGGTGGCGCATTTGTGTAAAGAAGCCAATTTGCCTTTCTCATGCTTTTTGGGTGGAATTTCTGAAAATTTTAAATCGAATTTTTTATATAACGGAAATAAATACTCGGTTTTAGAAGCAGATGAATACGACAGAAGTTTTCTGAATTTGTCTCCGGATTGGGCCATTATTACTTCTACAGATGCAGATCATTTAGACATTTATGGCGATGTTGCAACCATTGAAGAAGGTTTTAATGAATTTGCGGATTTAATTCCTGAAGAAAATCAACTTTTTGTAAGAAAAGGAATTAATATAGGAAGACCTTCAAAAACGTACGCCGTAAATGAAGAGGGAGATTATTATTCCGACAACCTTAGAATTATCGATGGTTGGATGATATTTGATTTTCATAAAGGAGAGGAAACCATAGAATTCTCTTGGGAAATTCCGGGAATTCATAATGTAGAAAATGCTACGGCAGCCATTGCTTTACTCAATACTTTAGGTGTTGATTTTGAAATTTTAAAAAAAGGAATCAAAAGTTTCAAAGGAATCAAAAGAAGATATACCAAACATATTCTGGAAAACGGGAAAATTTATATCGACGATTACGCACATCATCCCACAGAATTGAATGCTGTCATTGGTTCGATAAGAACTTTTTATCCTGATAAAAAATTGTTGGTGGTTTTCCAACCTCATTTGTTTAGCAGAACGAGAGACTTTGCAGAAGGTTTTGCCAAAAGCCTGGAAAACAGTGATGAATTAATTCTTTTGGATATTTATCCTGCAAGAGAACTTCAGGAAAATTTTCCCGGAATTACTTCAGAATGCCTCTTAGAAAAAGTGGAGCATCCACATAAACAACTTTCAACTTTGGGAGATGCTTTTAACAAAATTAAAGAAACGGAATTCGACATCTTACTCACTGTGGGCGCCGGAAACATCGACACTTTATATGATCCGGTTTTAGAGTGGTTAAAAAATAAAAATTAGAAAAAGGATAAAAAAGAAGGTTTAGAAAAACATGAAAAATAAGTGGAGAATATTGAAGATCCTTGTCACAGTAATCATTTTTGGATTTCTGTTGAGTTTTTCATTGAAGCGTTTCAATAATGCTACAATGGAAAAGGTATCGGTACGGCTTCTTTCTCCACAAGGCAAAGAAAACGTGTATTTCATTGATGAAAAAGATGTTAAAGATTTCATCAAAAAATCGAATCCAACAAAAAAAATTGGTGATATCGACATTCCTTATCTTGAAAAAGAAGTGAACAACTTTCCTTCCGTGGACAGTGCCAATGTTTATTTGAATCTTAATGGACACTTAAATGTTGATATTTTACAAAAAATTCCAGCTTTCCGTCTTTTTAAAAATGATCAGGATTTTTATGTTGATGCCAAAGGAAATGAATTTCCGGTTTCCAAAAATTATTCGCATCCATCAATGCTGGTAATGGGTGATGTAAAACGAAATGAATATAAACAACTGGCGGAGTTGGTGCAAAAAATCAACAAAGACGATTTCAGCAGAAAATATTTTATCGGAATCTCTAAAGAAAATGGAAATTATAATTTGCTTACCAGCGAAGGAAATTACAAAGTAGAAATTGGAGATTTAGAAAATATAGAATTCAAAGTAAAAGGATTTAAAGCATTTGCTGAAAAATTTTTGGTTTTTCAGGATCCTGATAAATACAGCAAAGTTTCCGTAAAGTACAATAACCAAATTGTTACCACACTAAACCCTGATTTTCAAGAAAACGACAGTATTTTGGCAATAGGCAAAAAAGAACTTTCCAAAGCACCGGAAATTGCCAAGAAAAAAGCAGAAGCAGAGAAAAATTTAGCGAAAGCAAATCCTCCGAAAGTAGTAAAAGAAAAACCTAAAGTCGTTACCAAAAAAGAGGAAAAACCAAAATCGAAAACAGTAGAAAAAACGAAAACCAAAGAACCGGTAAAAAAGGAAGTTGTAAAGAAAACAACAAAACCTAAAGCAAAGGTTAAAATAGAATAAAAAAAAATCAAATCGTATATATCAATGGAAAATCAACAGTATTCAGTAGGACTGGACATCGGAACAACAAAAATTGTTGCGATTGTTGGTCGTCGTAATGAGCACGGCAAAATTGAAGTGATGGGTGTTGGTAAAGCCAAAAGTCTTGGCGTACACAAAGGAATTGTGAACAATATTTCCCAAACCATTACCTCTATAAAAGCGGCTGTAGAAGAAGCTCAAAAAAGCGCAGGTGTTCCCATTAAAAATGTTACCGTAGGAATTGCCGGAAAACACATCCGTTCCTTACAACATTCCGATTACATCATGCGTGAAAATCCGGAAACTTACATTACGGAAGACGATATCGAAAAATTAAAAGATCAGGTAAAAAAATTGGTCATGCTTCCTGGTGAAGAAATTATCCATGTTCTTCCACAAGAATATAAAGTAGATTCTGAAGGTGAAATTCATGAACCTGTTGGAATGCACGGAAAACGTTTAGAAGCCAATTTTCATGTGGTTGTCGGACAAATGGGAAGCATCCGTAACATTGCAAGATGTGTGAAAGAAGCGGGTTTAGAAATGGAAGCTTTAACTCTAGAACCTTTAGCTTCTTCTGAAGCCGTTCTTACAAAAGAAGAAAAAGAAGCCGGCGTTGCCATCGTTGATATTGGTGGTGGAACAACGGATATTGCCATTTTTAAAGACAATATTATTCGACATACTTGTGTAATTCCTTACGGAGGCGGAATTATTACTGAAGATATCAAAGAAGGTTGTTCTATTATCGAAAAACATGCGGAACAACTAAAAACAAAATTCGGATCGGCACTTCCGGAAATGGAAAAAGAAAGCACGTATGTTACCATTCCTGGACTTCACGGGCGTCCTGATAAAGAAATTTCTCTAAAAACATTGGCACAAATTATCAATGCCCGTGTTGAAGAAATTTTGGAAATGGTGAACACTGAACTAAAAGCTTATGGAGCTTACGAACAAAAGAAAAAACTAATTGCCGGAATCGTTTTAACGGGTGGTGGTTCTAATTTGAAACACATTCGTCAGTTGGCAAATTATACAACCGGTTTCGACAGCCGTCTTGGTTTTGCGAATGAATATGTAGCGAATGACAAAAACCAATATTTAAAAGGTCCGGAATTCGCAACTGGAATCGGTCTTTTAATGGAAAGTTTGAAAATTCGAGATAAAAAAACGGTTCCTGTACCAAAGGAAGAAACAAAAGCTCCTGAACAAAAAACAGAAATTTTACCAGTATCTGAAACTGCTGGAGAAGAATTCCGTGGAGAAGAAACTGCACCTAAAACAGTAGAACAAACAAGGACTAGACCCACATTTGGTCAAAACCTTTTGGAAAAAGTTAAAAAATTCTTCGAAGAAGTAGAATAAATAGAGATTAGCAATTAATAAAAAAACAGAAAAATATATGGAAGGATTTAGCACACAAGGATTTTCTTTCGATTTGCCAAAAGGAAATTCATCGATTATAAAAGTAATTGGTGTTGGTGGGGGTGGAAACAACGCCCTAAAACACATGTACGAAAAAGGAATTCACGGCGTAGATTTCGTGATTTGCAATACAGATGCCCAAACATTAGACAACAATCCTGTAGCCAATAAAGTTCAATTAGGCGTTACCATCACCGAAGGTTTAGGTGCTGGTGCAGATCCTGAAGTGGGCGAAAAAGCCGCCATTGAAAGTATTGAAGATATCAAAGCTGCGCTTGGACAAAACACAAAAATGGTTTTTATTACAGCAGGAATGGGTGGTGGAACTGGAACCGGAGCTGCACCTGTAATTGCAAAAGTGGCAAAAGATCAGGGAATTCTTACCGTGGGAATAGTTACCGTTCCTTTTAGTTTTGAAGGAAAAAGACGTTTGGAACAAGCCGATTTAGGTTTGGAAAAATTAAGAAATAATGTAGATTCTCTTATCGTCATCAACAACGATAAACTTAGACAACAATTCGGAAATTTAGGATTCAAACAAGGTTTTTCCAAGGCTGATGAAGTGTTGACGAACGCTGCAAAAGGTATGGCAGAAGTTATTACCGGTTATTTTGATGTCAATATCGACTTCCGTGATGCGAAATCGGTTTTGGCTAATTCAGGAACTGCATTAATGTCAACAGGAACTGCTTCCGGAGAAAATAAAGCGGAAGAAGCGGTAAGAAAAGCGTTGGATTCTCCTTTATTGAATGACAACAAAATTACAGGTGCTAAAAATGTTCTTCTTTTGATAAGATCTGGAAATGAAGAAGCTACAATGGACGAAATTGGTTTAATCAACGATCATATCCAGCGTGAAGCAGGAAATACGGCTGATATTATTTTTGGTGTTGGTTCTGATGAAGAATTGGGAGATGCAATTAGTGTATTGGTAATTGCCACAGGTTTTGCAAAAGAAAATCGTAAACATTCTGGTTCTACCGAAAAAGTGAAAATTGCTTTGAATGACGCTAACTTCCAAAGAGAATCGCCTTTCAAATCGAAAAATGAAATAGAAGAATCAAAAAATGAGGATCTTAACGAGAAAAACTTGTTTCGGCTAGACGATGAAACAGAAACGCAAACCCCGTTTTTTCAATCGAGCACTGTTGAAAAAAAAATGATTGTTGAGGAAAAAATCGAAGTTCGAACAAAAAATATGAAAATTTCCGAAACTTTTGAAATTCCTCTTCAAAACTTTGAAAAATTCGAGGAAAAAACTTCGGAAGAAACGCAAGAAATTGATCTTTTTTCTTATGACGATTTTGCTGATGAAAACCTTGAAACGCAGTCGTTTTCTTTTGAAACAGAAAATAAAATTGATGACAAACTAATTTCTTCAACATTTTCAGAAGAAAAACCTATTGAATTTAGCTTTTTTGTGAATGACCCAATCGAAAATGAACCTTCATTTGAAATTTCGGAAACCAAAACTGAAGAAATTGTAGAGTCTGTTGGACAATATAATGAAGAACCGGTTTCTAACTTTTTACCGGAAGATTAAACAAAAAAAACAGAAATCACTCCTGAACTAAAAAATGAAAAACCGGCTGTTGAAGAAATGGAAGAACCGAAATCCAATTTATTTGGCGGGTTTACTTTCATCTCAAAAACCACCCAAAACAACGAAGCAAAAGTTCAGGAAAGAAGAAATAAATTAAAGGAATTCAATTCCAGATATCAAATGAACGAAGCAGAAGACGATTTTGAAACCGTGCCTGCATTCAGAAGAAAAAACATCGCCATTGAAGGTGAAAATGCTTCTGAACAACGCACTAATTCATTCCTTTCTGAAAATGAAAACGGACACATGCAAGTTCGCGAAAATCGTTTTTTAAATAAAGATGTAGATTAACATGAGTTTAGAAAATACCATCAACGAAGCTATAAAAACCGCCATGCGCGAAAAAGATAAAGTAGCTTTAGATTCTTTAAGAGCCGTAAAAGCGCAAATTTTACTTTTGAAAACGGAAGCAAAAGGTGCTGAAGTTTCTGCAGAACAGGAAATTGCTATTTTGCAGAGAATGATTAAGCAGAGAAAAGATTCTTTCGAACAATTTGCTGCACAAGGAAGAAATGACCTTGCAGAAGTGGAAGAAGCGCAAATGAAAGTGATTGAACAATTTCTTCCCAAGCAACTTTCTTCGCAAGAACTGGAAGCCGAAATAAAAAACATCATTGCTGAAACCGGAGCTGAAAGCATGAAAGATCTGGGAAAAGTAATGGGAACAGCTTCCAAAATGTTAGCAGGAAAATCCGACGGAAAATCGATTTCCGAAATGGCAAAAAAACTGCTTTCGTAAACTGTTCAATGTTCAGTGTTCAATTTTCCGGGTTCTAAAACCTTGAATAATTTGAACCTTGAACTTTGAACCGAAAATAGGATATTCAACCTTTGCATATCGATTTGATTGAGGACCCGGAGTTTAGCGACTTCGGGTTTTTTTGTCAATTTGTCACGATTGATAAACGGCATAATATTGATAGAGATAGTAGAGTAAATTTATTTTTAAATTTGCACGAGATATTCGATATCTAAGTTTTGAAATTCAAACCGAGAATCTCGAATGTCAAAAAAAACAATTTCAAATTAATTTTAAAAATTTTATATGTATCCACAAGAACTTGTAATGCCCATGAAGGCAGAACTTACCGATAAAGGATTTGAAGACCTTACGTCTTCTGAAGCTGTAAATTCAGCATTGAAAAAAGAAGGAACTACCCTTTTGATGATTAATTCTGTTTGCGGATGTGCTGCAGGAGCTGCAAGACCCGGTGTTGTTTTTTCATTAACAGGAGATAAAAAACCGGATCATTTAACCACTGTTTTTGCCGGTTTTGATACGGAAGCTGTTGCTGAAGCAAGAAAACATTTAGCCCCATTTCCACCAAGTTCGCCTTGCGTTGCTTTATTTAAAGACGGAGAATTGGTTCACATGTTGGAAAGACACCATATCGAAGGAAATCCGGCTGGTGCTATTGCTGCTAATTTGCAAGCCGCTTACGAAGAATATTGCTAAATTTCTGTAAAAAATTAAAAAAACCACAGTTTTTACTGTGGTTTTTGTTTTTCTAAAAAAGGTATTTTATTATATTTGCTTTCATGGCCACAAAAGCACTTTTCAATTCTGTAGTAAACTGGTTTATCAAACAAAGGATTGACCAAATTCAGAATTTTATAGATCATCCTATAGAAACCCAAAAAGGGATTCTTTCCTCGCTTTTGTATCATGCTGAAGAAACAGAATACGGAAAAATACATGGTTTCAGTTCGGTTTCCAACTATGAAGATTTCAAACGAAATGTTCCCATTGTTTCTTATGAAGATTTTGAGCCATACATCGAAAAAGCGAGACAAGGACAAAGAGATATTATTTGGCCGGGACTCATTCGTCAGTTTGCAAAATCTTCCGGAACAACTAACGCTAAAAGTAAATTTATTCCGATCACGGATGAAAGCTTGGAATATTGTCATTTTAAAGCCGGAAAAGATTTGGTTTCAATTTATGCAAATAATCATCCTGAAAATCAACTTTTCGCTTATAAAAATTTGCGTTTAGGGGGTTCTGCGGAAGTTTATGAACAGTTTAACACCAAATTTGGAGATCTTTCCGCCATTTTAATTGATAATTTGCCTTTTTGGGTAGAAATTACCACCACACCAAGCAAAAAAGTTTCTTTAATGTCGGAATGGGAAACCAAACTAAAAGCCATTGTTTCCGAAGTAAAAAATGCTGAAGTAGGAAGTTTAACCGGTGTTCCAAGTTGGATGATGGTTTTACTTCAACGGGTTTTGAAAGAAACGAATGCCGGATCAATTTCAGAAATTTGGCCTAATTTGGAGGTTTTCTTTCATGGCGGAATCAGTTTTAAACCTTACCGGGATCAATACCGGCAAATCATTGGAAAAGATATTAATTATTACGAAATTTATAACGCTTCGGAAGGCTTTTTTGGAATTCAGGACCAACATGGTTCCGATGAAATGTTGCTGATGCTGGATTATGGGATTTTTTACGAATTTATTCCTATGGAAGATTTCGGGAAAGAGAATCCGCGCGTTTTGTCTTTAGAAAATGTCGAAAAAAATAAAAATTACGCGTTGGTCATTACTACAAACGGTGGTTTATGGCGATATTTAATTGGCGATACGGTTTGTTTTACTTCGTTAAATCCTTTCAGAATAAAAATTTCCGGCAGAACAAAACATTACATTAATGCTTTTGGTGAGGAATTAATGATTGATAATGTGGAATGCGCTCTTCATAAAGCTTGTGAGAAAACCGGAGCTCAAATTACAGAATATACCGGAGCTCCAATTTTTATGAGCGGAAATGGAAGCGGAGCTCATGAATGGATTTTTGAATTTTCTAAAGAACCTTCCTCTTTAGAGGATTTTACAGATATTTTTGATGAGCATTTAAAATCGATAAATTCAGATTACGAAGCAAAACGCTATCTGAACATGACGCTGAAAAGACCGGTCGTAAATGTTGCAAAACCTAACCTTTTTTATCATTGGATGGAATCTCGCGGAAAATTGGGCGGACAAAATAAAGTTCCAAGACTTTGTAATGACCGGGAATATATCGATCCACTTTTAATGCTAAACGTTTAATTTTCTTTCGGGTTTTCCGGTGTCGTTGATTTTTTTTCTGAATTTTTTTTCTCCAATTCTAATTTTTTCTTTTCATCAGCTTTTATTTTTTCTTCTTTGGCTTCCGCTTCACTTTTAGCCTTGGCTTCTTCCTCTGCTTTTGCTTTCAAAGAATCTTGATAGGCTATGGATGATTGGCGAATTTGTTCTGCAACATCTACAGAGATGGCTCCTTCAGCGAAAGAATCTATAGCTGTAGTGTCGTATTTTGAAACGACAAATTCAGAATTTTCAATAAAATTTTCCTTTTTGGAACAAGAGAAAATTAGAAATAATATACTTATATAGGAAATATTTTTTTTCATCATTCAGCAAGTTTTATTTCGGCAATTACCGGATAATGATCCGACACATGAATATTTCTATATACTTTGTAGGAAATAGCTTGTAGTTCTTTTGAAACAAAAATATAATCAATCCTTATGGGAAATTTATAATCATGAAAACTGGTAGAAAAACCTATTCCGGATTGTAAAAAAGCGTCTTGTAAAACTTTACTGATTTGAAAATATTCATAAGAATTGGGCACGGCATTAAAATCTCCTGATAGCACCACAGGATAAGGTGATTTTTTTACAAAATCAACAATTTCTGAAATTTGTTCTTGATGAACCTTAAACGTTTTAACCATTTTCCACAGAACTTTTTTTCCCTTTTTTTCATTCTCATTATAATTCTCAACAGGCTTTATCATATCCTTGGTAAAAGAAAATGGTTCAAGATAAATGTTAATAAATCTTATTGTTTTTCCTTCAACCGCAATATCAGCAAACTGTCCTTCTCCAACTCCTATTTCATCAAAAATTTTCCCCTCCTGCTCTATTTTAAAACAGCTGTATATCATGTTAATGGGAAAACCTATGGAAAGATTTGAAAATTTCTCTTTAGATATTTCTAAAACATTCGCTTCTTGGGTCATCATGATATCCACGTCGGATTTGTTCAAAAAATTTATTTTGGGTTCTTTGTTTTCTAAGAGGTTATTTTTAATGTTAAAACTCATCAATTTCAAAAAGCTTTCCTTTTCATTAAAGGAAAAATTCAACCATGGTCTTATTAATGGAATAATGATCAGAATAAAAAATGAGAAAAACCATAATAGTTTCTTATTCAAAAAGAACCAAATTATTGTAAAGACGACATAAATAAAAAACAAAAAAGGAAAGAAAATTGATAAAAAATTGAGATAAGGAAAAGTTTTAGGTGAAACAAAATAATTCATATAAGTTCCTAAAACTAATAATAAAAGTACGAGATGAATAAAAAAGAAAATCTTATGAAAAAACCTCATCTACATGATTCTAAAACGATTGATATAATTTCTCCAGTTTCTGGCTAATAACCATCCTACAATAGCGCCGCCAACGTGCGCAAAATGGGCAATTCCACTTCCGTCACCGGTAATTCCTAAATAAACAGAAACAGCTATGATAATTGGTAAAAGAACCTTTGCTTTTATGGGAAAAGGAATAAACAGAAAGATCAGTTTTGCATTTGGAAAAAGGGTTGCAAAAGCCGCAACAACGCCAAAAATGGCTCCTGAAGCACCCATCATTTGACTGTTCAACATTTGACCCAAATGAAGTGCTGATGGATTTTTAAAAATATTTTGATCTCCCTGATAACCAATAGCGGATTTTGCATACACTTCTGCCACGTTAATTCCGTCTTGCTCTATTAATTTTGTTATTTGCATAATTTCATAAAAATTCCAAATATTAAAAAGCAAAAAAGCACCAATACCACTCAAAAAATAAAGAATTAAATATCTTTTTTCTCCCAATGTTTTCTCTAATACGGGTCCAAAACTCAATAATGTAAACATATTGAAAAGAATATGGGTAATACCAATTCCGGAACCAATAGGCGCATGCATAAACATATGCGTAAATATTTGCCAAATCTTAAAATTAGGAGAAAAAGGATAATAAGCCGAAAATATATTATACAAAAAATCTCCGGGAACCAAATTGGCAATGAGATAAACGACCACATTTAAGACAATAATGAATCGAGTGATGGGAGGTATATTTTGAAACATTTTTTAAAATTTATTTTTTAATTCTTCCAAAGGAATTTCATAATAACAGCGTTTTCCATTGGGTAAAAATTCCGGAAAACCCAAAGCAGTAAAATCTCTGATAACCTGTTCTGCATCTGCTTTGTAGATAAAATCAAAACGAGATTTGCTGTTCATTTTATTCCACTGATTTTCATAATATTGCATAAATTCTTCTTCGTTTCTGTATTCTAAAATTTCAAAAAGATTCTCAAGGAATTTCATTACCTGAGTTTCTTTTAAGCCTTCGGGAACGGCATCAATTCTCAATACATTTTCATGCGCTGTTTTAATATCAAAACCAAGTTCAGGTAAAAACTTCTTTATCGAACGAAATTTATTTTTTTCAATTTCGTTCATGTGGTATTCCAAAGAAAATAGCAAAGAATGGGCTGCATTGCTTTTCTTTTTTCCTTTATTTTTTTCTGAAACCGTTAAACGGTGCATTCTGCCAAGATCCAGCATCAGTGTTTTTTCACCTCTGTTGAAAAGCCAATAACCGTTGGAAAGTCGCATCAAATCTTCATCAAAATCCTCATCCTCAAAAAGGTTTATTTTTGAAGGTTCCGCAGAAATATTGTGGTGATACATCTCTGCAAGATTCTGTATTTCAATCTGTTTTACTTCACCTTCGTCTTTAAATGGATTATAATCCCGATCTACTTTTACTTCAGGAATCTTCAAAGAGAAATTTCCTTTTGAAGGTTGTAACATTGCTTCCATTTGAGGATCACGATCAAAATCTAGACTGGGCGCAATATTATAAATACCTAAAGCTTTTTTAATGGTAGAACGAAGTAGGGCAAAAATGAGATGCTCGTCTTCAAATTTCACTTCGGTTTTTTGTGGATGAATATTAACATCAATTTTTTCTGAATCTAATTCTAAAAAAAGAAAAAAAGACGGTATATATCCGGGTAAAAGTAATCCTTCAAATGCCTCTTGAACCGCTTTGTTTAAATAAGGGTTTTTAAAAAATCTTCCGTTTACAAAAAGAAATTGCTCTCCACGAACTTTTTTGGCTCCTTCTGGTTTTGCGGCAAATCCATTGAGTTTTACCCAACCTAAATCTTCTTTTACAGGAATTAAAAGAGGTTGAAGTTTCCTTCCAAAAATGTCGATAATTCTTTGCATTTCACTTCCTTTCCTCAGTCGAAAAACAGGATCATCATCATGAAAAAGCGAAAATTCAACATTTTCGTGTGCCAAAGCTACTCTTTGAAATTCATCGATAATATGCCGGAACTCTACATTATTATTTTTTAGAAATTTTCTTCTTGCGGGAACATTATAAAACAAATTTTTAACCTGAAAATTTGATCCTTCTGCTGTTTGTACCGGTTCCTGAAACTGCAATCCTCCTCCTTCAATATAAATATTTGTACCTACGGTTTGGTCCTTTTTTTTTGTTTTCAGTTCTACTTGAGCAACCGCAGCAATGGAAGCCAAAGCTTCTCCTCTAAATCCCTTTGTAACAATTTTAAAAATATCTTCTGTGGTTCTTATTTTAGAAGTGGCATGTCTTTCAAAAGCCATTCTAGCATCAGTTTCAGACATTCCGCTACCATTATCCACAACTTGAATTAAGTTTTTCCCAGCATCTCGAACGATAAGTTCAATTTTATCGGCTCCTGCATCAATGGCATTTTCCAAAAGCTCCTTTACAATAGAAGCAGGTCGTTGTACGACTTCTCCTGCAGCAATTTGGTTGGCAACATGATCGGGCAATAACTGTATGATATCTGACATTCTATAAGGAAAAGACTTACAAAAATAGCTGATTTTTTTTAGAAAATCTATATAAAACCTATAAATGAAATATTATAAAATTTAAAAAAATAAAATAAAAAAACCGTTGAAAATCAAAAGATTAACAACGGTTTAATGTACCCCAGACGGGACTTGAACCCGTACGTCCTTGCGGACACAGGATTTTAAGTCCTGCGTGTCTACCAGTTCCACCACCAGGGCAAGTGCAATACAGCGAAAAACGGGACTCGAACCCGCGACCCCAACCTTGGCAAGGTTGTGCTCTACCAGCTGAGCTATTTTCGCAAAAAAAATTTCTAAAAAATTTAGAAATTTTACGAAGTGCGGATGAAGGGACTCGAACCCCCACGCCGTGAAGCACCAGATCCTAAGTCTGGCGTGGCTACCAATTACACCACATCCGCTATTAGAAAGATCTCTTTTCTTTTTTGTGAGTGCAAATATACTATATTTTTTTACTTTCCAGCAAGATTTTTTAAAAAATATATTTTTTTCGAAATTGTGTGTTTTTCGTTTATGTTTTCGTTTTCATTTTTATTACTTTTACATTCTTAATTTACAATGAAATGGAATTACAAGGTACCGTAAAGAAAATATTTGAAACTCAAACTTTTGCAAGTGGTTTCCAGAAGAGAGAATTGGTTCTTTTAACACAAGAACAGTATCCGCAACCTATTAGTATTGAGTTTTTGCAAGACAAAATTAGTCTTTTGGACAGTGTTTCTGAAGGCGAAAATGTTAAAATAGGCATTAATATTAGAGGTCGCGAATGGACTTCTCCACAAGGTGAAACAAAATATTTCAACAGCATTACAGGTTGGAGAATAGAGAAAGTTTCAGATTTTGGAAATGAACCAACACAAGCTCCTCCAGCAAACCAAGCAAAGCCTGCGCAAACTGCAGCTACCAATGAAAATCCTTTTGCGGAGGATGAGGATGATGATTTACCTTTCTAATTTTTTTAAAATAATCAATTATAAAATCCTGCTTTTTTTAGAAGTAGGATTTATTTTTATTCATGTTTTTGCTCGATAAAAATAAAATTTTGTTTCCCGATCCGGAAGTTTATGATCCGGAAAGTGGACTTATCGCTGCAGGTGGAGATTTATCTGAAGAAAGAATTCTTTTAGCCTATCAATTAGGAATTTTTCCATGGTTTAATCCTGGTGAAGAAATCCTTTGGTGGTGTCCTGATCCGAGATTTGTTCTATTCCCACAAAATCTGAAAATTTCAAAATCGATGCGGAAAATTTTACAAAAAAACGTCTTCCGTTTCACTGAAAATCAAGCTTTTGAGTTGGTTATTGAAAATTGTGAAAAAATCACAAGAAAAGATCAGGACGGAACTTGGCTTTCTGAAGATTTGAAGACGGTCTTCATTTCATTGCACAAAAAAGGCATTGCAAAAAGTGTTGAAGTTTGGCAAAATGATGAATTGGTTGGCGGCTTTTACGGATTACAATTTGGAAAAGTTTTTTGTGGAGAAAGTATGTTTTCTAAAGTTAGCAACGCATCAAAAGCTGGTTTTATCAATTTTATAGAGAAAAATAATTTTGAAATGATTGATTGCCAGGTTCACACAAACCATTTGGAATCTTTGGGAGCTACGATGGTTCCAAAAAAAGAATATTTAAAAATTCTAAAAAGAAATTTATGAACCACGAAAGAGAAAAATGGATTTTACTTTTGGTTTTATCTATTATTTGGGGATCTTCTTTTATCTTAATAAAAAAATCGCTGGAGCACTTTAACCCTTATCAAGTGGGAGCTTTACGGGTTTTGATTGCAGGTTTGATGCTCTTTCCTATTGCTATTCCCAATCTTAAAAAATTTCCAAAAGCAAACTTGAAATGGCTCATTATCGCCGGTGTTTCCGGAAATTTTATCCCAATGTTTCTTTTTCCTATTGCGGAAACTGAAATCAGCAGCAGCATTGCGGGAATTATCAATTCGATGATGCCGATATTTGTCATTATCGTGGGTGCGGTTTTGTGGAAATTTTCTACTTCAAGAAAACAGCTCATTGGGGTTTTTATCAGTTTTTTTGGAGCTATTATTCTTGCTTTAGGTGGACAGGAAGGTTTAAATATTAAGATTTTTCCCATTTTTCTTCTCTTATTAGCTACATTTCTTTATGCAGTTAGTACTACTACGGTAAAATCCAAATTAGCACATATTCCTGCAAAAATTTTATCGGCGTATGTTTTTTCATTTGTTTTGTTTTTACCTTCACTAATTGCTCTTGTAATTTCAGGATTTTTTCAAAATTTTGAAGCTTCAAAATCTGATTTTATCGGTTTGGGTTATGTTTCTCTGCTTTCCATTTTTGGAACAGGTTTAGCAATGATGATGAATTACCGTCTTCTGAATATTTCCACCCCTTTATTTGCTTCAACAGTAACGCTATTAATGCCTATTGTTGCGGTAATTTGGGGAATTTTGGATGGTGAAAAACTAACACTTAATCAAGCTTTTGGAGGAATGATCATCCTTGTCGGACTTTTATTTTTAAGAGTGAAACCCATTTCAAAAGAGAAAAATACTTAACTTAACTGCTTAAAATTTTCCTAATGGAAGGATTCGCAGAAAAATTAATTGAAATTAGAAGACATCTTCACCAAATTCCGGAAATTGGCTACCAGGAACACAAAACTTCAGAATTGATTTGTCAAAAACTTGATGAAATTGGTGTTTATTATAAGAAAGGATTTGCAAAAGGAACCGGAATTTTAGCAGAAATTTCAAAAGGAGAAGGAAAAACGGTTTTACTTCGTGCCGATATTGACGCACTTCCGATGCAGGAAATTACCGGACTTGAATTTTCTTCAAAAAATAAGGGTGTAATGCATGCTTGTGGACATGATATGCATGCTACAATGCTTTTAGGCGCCATCATGAAACTGAAACATTCAGAATTTCAGGGAAAAATAAAATTTATTTTTCAACCTTCTGAAGAAGGAACTAATGGTGATGAAGAAAAAAAATCCGGCGGACAAAGAGTGGTGGAGGAAGGAATTTTAGAAGATGTTGATTATGCTTTAGCACTGCATGTAAATCCATTGGCCCCTGTCGGAATGTTAAATTACACTCCAGGAACCGCTTTAGCTTGCGCTGGTAACTTTACCATTGAAATTTTTGGAAAATCGAGTCATGCAGGAGCTGCTCCACATCTTGCGATTGATGCAATTTTCATTGGTTCGGCTTTGGTTCAAGCGTTAAATAGTATTGTTTCTAGAAATGTTTCTCCAAATGAAGAAGGTGTCGTTTCGATTGCTTCTTTTCATGGTGGAACCGCTCCTAATGTAATAGCAGATTATGTAGAAATGACAGGAACGCTTCGTGCAATGACCGACGAAAATTTTGAAATGATTTTAGGAAGAATTAAACAAATCATTGATGGAGTCTCAAAAACGTATGGTGCTGAAATCAAATTCACGTTGGACAGTCATTATTTAAGCGTGATTAATGATTCAGGATTACATCAAAAATTGGAAACGGTGGCTAATTCTGTTTTTCAAATGGGTTTACATCCAATTCCTCCAACTTTAGGTGCTGAAGATTTTGCTTTTTATTCCAGAAAAGTTCCTTCAATGTTTTATTTTTTAGGCGCCATGAGTGAGCAAAAAGGAGAATTTTTCTTGCATCATCCTAAAGTAATTTTTAATGAAGATTGTATGGTTCTGGGATGCGATTTTTTTGTGAAATCTGCCCTTGAAATTTTAAAATAAAAAAAGCCGGAAGTTTTCCGGCTTTTTTTATTTTTTCTTTGCTTTTACCTTTTTAGCTTCATCTCTAATGAAAGGATACTTCTGTTGCATGTCCTCAAGAATTTCAGGATCGAGTTCCATGGCTTTTTCCAGCATTTCTAAACTGAGTTTATCGTTTTTTAAATGATGATAGCTGTTGCTCAATTGAAAATAAAGCTCTGCACGATGATGTTTTTTCAGTCCTTCATTCAAAACAAAAACAGCGTCTTCATATTCGCCAATAAGCATTAACACTTCCACATAAGCATACCAGTTATAGAAACGATTTGTTTCATTATCCACCAATTTTTTTAAGCAATGAAGGCTTTCTTCATATTTTCCTGAAGAAATGTATAAATAGGCTAATCTTTTTTGATAATCGAGATTATTTTCGTTCAATGAGGTAGCTTCTTTAGCAAAATGGAGCGCTTCTTTCATACCGCCCATTTCTTCATAAAGGTAACTTTGCTCCATCATGGACATATAAAACTGAGGATCTTCGATCAATGATTTCTGAAAAGCGTTTAATGCTTGAATTTTTTGATCTATCTCACGATAACAAAGACCCATTTTATAAAAAGTAAAACTTTTATTGTAATCTAAAACTAAGGTTTCTTCATACACTTCAAGGGCTTTATCCCATTGTTTCATGGCTTCATAACAGGCTGCTTTGTTTGCATAAACGCCAACAGAATTGCTGTTTATAGCCAACAAATAATCAAAACCCTTAATGGCTTCTTCAAAATTTTTCTTGTTGAAATAAAACTGTGCATATTCGTACCAAGCGGTTTCAGAAAAAGCGAATTCATCCAAATATTGATTCAGAAATTCAATAGCTTCGTCCGGTTTTTTTAGATCATTAAAACAAAGCATACAGTTTTCCATGGAATATTCGTCCATTGGATCTGCTTTCAGGGCTTTTTTGTAATGTTGTAATGCCGTAAAAGGATCGCCAAGATTTACTAATTCATCCGCAATAAAATTGTGAAGAAAATTTTCTTCTTCTTCCATTTTCAGGGCTTTTTCACAAAACTCAATGGCTTTTCTCGGATTTCCCAAGTTGGAATAATATTTTGCACAGCACACCAAAAAATCTACATTTTCCTGGGAAGATTCTTTGAGTTCTTCCATGAGGGATTTTGCTTGATTATAATCTTCAAGCTCTAATAAAACTTCTAATTTTTTTACTTTTATTTCTTGGGAATTCGGGTGCAGTTTCAGACCAAAATTTACAGCCTGTTCTGCATAAGAAATGTCTCCAAGTTCAAGGTAATAAATAATGATATCTTCCAATTCTTCGGTATCGAAGTAGTATTCCTCATTATTTTCTATCATTTGCTCGAATTTTATAGCGAGCTCATTTTCAAAAAATTCTTCCAATATTTTCTTTCTGTATTTTCAAATTCTGAAATTAAGTTGCAGACTTTGAAAAACCTTTTTTATTAATTGTTATTTAAAATTAAGAAATTTGAATGAAAAGTCAAATACTTTTTTCTGCTAAATCAAACTTCTAATTTTTGCAATCATTTCGTCTCCTAAATGATCTGCTTCTTCCTGAGATTTTGCTTCGGTATAAATCCTGATAATAGGTTCTGTATTGGATTTTCTGAGGTGCACCCAATTTTCAGCAAAATCAATTTTAACACCATCTACCGTAGAAACCTCTTCATTTTGATACTCATTTTGCATTTTGGTTAAAAGTGCATCAACATCAATTTCCGGAGTTAGTTCAATTTTCTTTTTTCCCATAAAATACGCGGGATACGTTGCTCTAAGTTCCGAAACGGTTTTGTTTTCTTTAGCTAAATGCGTTAAAAACAATGCAATACCAACCAAAGAATCTCTTCCGTAATGCAAATCCGGATAAATAATTCCTCCATTTCCTTCTCCACCAATTACTGCGTTTTTTTCCTTCATCAAATTCACCACATTTACTTCGCCAACAGCGCTTGCAAAATATTCGGAATTATGGTTTTTTGCCACATCTCTCAAAGCTCTGCTTGAGGACAAATTGGAGATTGCAACACCATTTTTATTTTTCAAAAGATAATCTGCAACCGCAACTAAAGTGTATTCTTCACCAAACATTTCGCCATTTTCGTCTACTAAAGCTAGACGATCTACATCAGGATCTACGACAATTCCTAAATCGGCTTTTTCAGTTTTTACCAATTCGCAAATGTCTGTTAAATGCTCTTTCAAAGGTTCCGGATTGTGTGGAAAATGTCCATTAGGTTCGCAATACAATTTCACTACTTCGCAGCCCAATTTTTCCAAAAGCGGCGGAAGTGAAATTCCTCCAGTGGAATTTACGGCATCCAAAACCACTTTGAATTTTTTAGATTTTATCGCCTCTGCATCAACCATTGGTAAATCCAAAATTTTCTGAATATGAATATCAAAACCGTCATTTCTGGTTTCATATTTTCCTAAATCATCCACTTCTGCATAATTGAAATCTTCGCTTTCGGCTAAAGCCAAAACATCGGCTCCGTTTTCTGCATTAATGAATTCTCCTTTTTCGTTCAACAATTTTAAAGCATTCCATTGTTTTGGATTGTGAGAAGCGGTTAAAATAATTCCTCCATCTGCATTCAATTCAGGAACCATTACTTCAACAGTTGGTGTTGTGGAAAGTCCTAAATCGATCACGTTGATTCCCAAACCTTGCAACGTTGAGGAAACTAAAGAAGAAACCATTTGTCCGGAAATTCTGGCGTCTCTTCCGATAACCAGGACTAAGTTTTTTTTGTTTTTATTGTTCTGAAGCCAGGTTCCAAATGCGGAAGCAAATTTCACAACATCAAGCGGTGTAAGATTATCATTTACTTTTCCACCGATGGTTCCTCGGATTCCTGAAATACTTTTGATTAATGACATGTTTATTAATTTATTAATTGTGTTTTTTGAAATTGTTGCAAAAATACAAAGAATTTTTCCGAAAGAAATTTTCCAAATTTTAAAGAAAAGTTAAAATTTGTGGTTATGAACACCCACAGTCTTTATCGCAATTACTACGTTTGCTGTCGAACTTTTTCGGAGAAAAGTTCTTTTTCAAAATTTTAAAAATCGACCAACAAGCAAAAAGAAAGACTAATGCCAGAATAATATATTGTATCGTTATCGAATCCATTATTTAAAAATTTGATAAACAATCATTGAAGCAAAATAAGCTAAGCCAGACATTCCAATAGTTTGTAAAACCGTCCATTTCCAAGATTTTGTTTCTTTGAAAACAACCGCAATCGTAGAAATACATTGCATCGCAAAAGCATAAAAAACTAAAATTGAAAGACCTGTTGCAAAGTTGAAAACCTTTTCTCCATTTGGTTTTACGTCGCTTCGCATTTTCTCGATTACTTTTCCTTCCGGTACATCATCATCCAAACTGTATAAGGTGGACATGGTTCCTACAAAAACTTCCCTTGCTGCAAAGCTGGTGAGAATCCCAACACCCATTTTCCAGTCGTAACCTAAAGGTTCTATGGCGGGTTCTATTACTTTTCCCAACTTTGCAAGGTAAGAATGATCCAAATGTACATCTGTAGCAACTATTTCGTTAGGATTGGTTTTCGGTCCAAAGTAACTTAAAACCCAAATGATGATACTAACGACAAAAATAATTTTTCCGGCACCTGTAATAAATCCCCAAACTTTTTCTAAAACAAGCTTTAAATCGTATCCAAAAAGTGGTTTTTTATAGGCTGGAAGATCCATTACCAAAAATGTTTTTCCTTTATTTTTAATTATTTTTTTCAAAATTAAAGAAGCTACAAGTGCCATTCCAAAGCCTAGAATATACATGGCTAACAAAGCCAAAGCCTTATAGGAAATTCCTCCGAAAAATTTATCGGGAATAACCAGTCCAATAATAATACTGTAAACCGGAAGTCTTGCAGAACACGTCATAAAAGGAGTAACCAAAATCGTGATGAGTCTTTCTTTTACGTTTTCTATATTTCTGGTAGACATTATTGCAGGAATTGCACAAGCCGTTCCTGAAACTAGTGGAACAATACTTTTTCCGTTCAAACCAAAAGGTCGTAAAAACCGGTCCATAAGGAAAATAACTCGCGCCATATAACCAGAATCTTCTAAAAGATAAAGGAAATAAAGTAAAATTCCGATTTGTGGTGCAAAAATGACAATTCCACCAATTCCAGGAATTATTCCATTAGAAATTAAAGAATTGATTGGACCTTCTGGAAGATTTTCTTTCGCCAAGTTAGATAAATTCAAAAATAATGAATCAATCCAATCCATTGGATAAACCGCCAAATAAAAAACCATCTGAAATATAAGAAGCAAAATCGCCAAAAAAATGAGATAGCCCCAAAATTTATGAACCAAAATTTTATCCAATTTCTCGGTTAAAAGTTCTTTAAATTGCGGTTTTCTAGATATTACTTTCGAAATTACAGCATCAATTTTTTGATAACGTCTAATGGTTTCCTGCGTTTGCAATCTTTTAGGAATCACACATTTAACCTCATCTTCGTTCAGTTGATCACGAACGGTTTCCAATTTTCCTAAATAGGTATCGGAAGAAAGCAGCGTCCAAACTTTGTATTGATTTTCTTCTTTCGTATTTTCCAAAATTTTGAAAACCATCCCTTTCTGTTCGGTTGGAATTTCAAAGGTTGGATGAGATGATTTTATAAAATTGTTTTCAAAAATATTTTTCCGAAGTTCTTCAATTCCCATATTTTCTTTGGCGTTAGTAGAAATTACTTTTACGCCCACTTGAGTTTCCAACTCCTTTAAATCGAGATGAATTCCGCGTCTTTCTGCTTGATCTATTTGATTAACCACCAAAAGCATGGGAACTCCCAAATCCTGAATTTGCTGAAAAAGTAAAAGTCCTCTTTTTATGCTTAAAGCCTCCAAAATGTAAACTACCCCGGAATAATTGTGGATTTCGTCTACCAAATATTTTGCAAAAATGGCTTCGTCTTCGGAACTTGGATAGATGCTGTAAGACCCCGGCAAATCAATGACTTCAACTTCTTCGTTTTGGAAAATATAATTTCCGGAATGGCTGGCAACAGTAACGCCAGCATAATTCCCCGTTTTTTGCTTTCGGTTACACAAAACATTGAAAACGGTAGATTTTCCTACATTAGGATTTCCTACCAAAAGTATTTTTTTGTTTGGAAAATTTTTCTGCATTATTTTACTGCTTCAACAATGATAAATTTTGCTTCTTCTTCACGAAGGGCAATTCGGCTTTTTTCTTCGCCAAATTCAATATAAAGAGGGCCATGAAAAGGAGCCTGATAAAGAATTTTGAAAACTGTTTCGGGCAAAAGACCCATTTCAATTATTTTTCCCGGCATTTGCAAATGTTCGTTATCATAGTCTAAAATTTTTCCCACTTTTTTAATGGGAAAACTGGATAATTTGTTGGAAAAATTGTGGTTCAAAATTCTGTAATTTAATTGCAAATATACTCTATTTAAATTAAATCTAAATAAGGTAAGATAAGTAATAAAAACCCGGAAACAGTACATTTCCGGGTTTCTACAAAATATAATTGAGTTGATATGAATGTTATTTTTTGGCAGGTTGAGAAATTTCTATGGAATTGTTGTTTTCGTTCAATATTTTTTTCAATTGCTCTTCTTGGTTTTTCATCATTTGCGACATGGATGTTCCGTCAGGAAGTTTAAAATCTGCAGGTATTTGTGCCAATTGTGTTCTGATGCTTCCAAAAGGATCTTTTTTATAGGCTTCGTACACTTTTTCAAATTTTTCGCGACTTACCAAAAGGTCGTTTTTTCCTTGTCCAAATTGCTTCATC
>JAEZWE010000068.1 GCA_023420435.1 Bacteroidota bacterium | reverse complement strand
CATCAACATAAGCATGAAGCTTAACATTCCAATTAATTTTGTTGCTTTCATTTTTTCAAAAATTTTGTTTGTTAATTTGTATGACAAATTTATTTTTCCGAAGATTTTTTTTTATACCCTGAATTGGGTATTTTTTTGAAAAAATGTTATAACATTAAAATTTAGACAATAATTTTCGTTTTTTATTATTGATAATAGAATTTTTTACTTGCCTAACGCTATATTGTTTTATCCCGTATAAATAAAGAATCCGTAATTTTTTTCAAGATTTTGTTAAAAAATAATTTTAAATTTTTCATTGGTGCAAATTTTTTGGTAAAAATAAAGGTTAAAATCTTACCATCATATACCCCAAATGCAGTATTTTTCATTCAATTTTTTTATTTTTTTTGGTCAAATAGTTTCCAATAAATTCAAATCATTTACCATTTGTATTAGTTTTGGTAAACTATGTGCTTCAGTTTTTCGATAAATATTCTTGCGGTGTGTTTCTACTGTAGATTCGGAGATAAAAAGTTTTTCAGAAATTTCTCTGTTGGTAAGACCATTCATCATTTCCTTTACTATTTCCTTTTCTCTTGCCGAAAGTTTTATTTCTGGATATTCAATAATTTTTTTCTTAAATGCTTCTAAAGATTTTGTAGCCTCCTCTGAAAGATGTATATCTCCTGATTTCACATCTTTTAAAGCGGCTGACAATTCTGTTCTTTTTATTTTTTTGGAAAGATAGCCTTCTACCCCGTTCTTTTCAATGAGCTCATAAACCATTTTTGCATCACAATTCATGGAAAGAACAATAATTCTAATTTTTGGAAACTCTTTTTTCAAAATTTTGGAAAGTTCCAAACCGTTGATGGTAGGCATCATCAAATCCATTAAAACAATTTCAGGATTTACTAATTGATTTCTTAAATCTGTTAAAAAATCATAACCGTCCTGATAGGTTTTTTCAATTTCCACATTTTTCTCAAAACCCAGCAGCATTTCCAGTCCTTCAATAATAATATTATGGTCGTCAACAATTACAACTTTCATTGGTTCAACGGTATTTTTACATTAATTTTTGTTCCGGTATTTTTACTGCTCTCGATTTCAAATTTTCCTTTCATCATATCAATTCTGGATTTTATATTTTCCAATCCTAAACCGGAAGATTTGGAAGAAACTTCGTTGGTATTGAAGCCTACTCCATTATCTGAAATTTCGGTTTCCACTTCTTTCGTATTTTGCTTTACATAAATATCAATTTTACTTGCTTGAGCATGTTTTATCGTATTATTAATGCATTCCTGAATGATTCTGTAAATCACCACTTGAATATTTTTATCCAAATCTTCCTGTAAACCGTCTAATTTTAAATTGATATGTAATTTTGGTGAATTCGACTTCTCGATTAAATCTTGCAAAGCATTTCCCAAAGAACTTTTTATCAACATATTGGGCATCATTTGATGCGATAATCCACGAACATCTGTAATAGCATCATCCAAAATATTTTTAGTTTTTTCAAGAATTTTGTCGAATGCTGTATCATCATCTCGGAAATCACCCAAAGCTTCCACATTCATATTGGCAGCGCCCAAAAGTTGCGCAACACCATCGTGTAAATGTGTAGCCATTCTTTTTCTTTCGTTGTCTTCCGCTTTCATTACTGCTTTTGTGGCTAAATCCTGCTGATGCAAAATTTCTTTCTGGATTTTTATTTTTTCGTTCTTTTTTCGGTGCCGGAAAATGGAAAAAGCAACCGCTAAACCTGCGAGAAATAAGGCACCAAGCGAAAAAATGTAAACATTTCTTCGGTATAGTTGGTTTTTATTTTGAAGAATTTCTTTGTCTTTTTTTAATGTTTGATATTTTTTTTCCAACTCTGTAGATTCCTGTCTTACCGAATTATTAACCAACGTTTCTGTTGAGGCTAAATACTGACTAAAATAATAATCTGCGCTGTCTGAATTATTGGTGTTTTGATAAACATTGGTTAAAAGTTTATAGACACTTTGAAGATTTTCTTTGGATTGTTCTTTTTGAAAAACTGGCTTTATTTCTAGAAGTACTTCTTTAGCTTTTTCAAATTCTTTATTTAGAATTAAACTTTGTGCATAATCTATTTTATTACTTTCGCTATCCAATTTGGAATTGAATTCATCCCGATATTTTTGAGATGCTTTTATCTTTTCTAAAGCTGCAGAATCGATTTCTTTTTTTCTGATGGTGATAAGGTTTGCAATATTTCTATTGGAAAATGCAAGACCTTGTTTATTACCAACCTGTCCACAAATTTTTAAACTTTTTTGATAAAAAACTTCGGCTTTCTCATAATTTTTAACCATTTGATAGGCTTTACCAATATTGAGATAATTCTCACATAATTTGTTTGAAATTTCAACAGATTTTGGTTGATTTTCAAAATAAGAAATACATGATTTTAAATAATTTTCAGCATTTTTATAATCTTTCAGATCGACAAATAAAAGTCCTAAATTTCCTTTTGTAGTGTTTACATTTTTTTCGTCACCTGTATTTTCAAAATAAGTTAATGCTTCCAAATACATTTTCATCGCTTTTTTATATTGAAAAGTACTTTGATAAATGGTCGCCAAATTATTATTGAGTTTTGCGATTCCAGGTAAATTATTGAGCTCTTTACGCAGATGATAAGATTTCAAATAATTTTTTTCAGAATTTTTAAAATCATTATTCCGGAAGTGTACCGCCCCCAAATCACTGTAAACCTGAGAAAGAAGTGTTTTATCGCCTAATTCTTCTGCACTAACAATTGCTTTTTTACCGTAAGCCAAAGCGGAATCAATAGAAACACTTGCATAATACCATGTGAGATCTGAGTAAATGGTTGCTCTCTTTTTCAAATCTTGCGCAGAAGCAAGTTCTGCTTTTCTGGCATTAATAACTTGCATTACATCTTGCGCAGAGAATTTAGAAAAAGTTCCAAAAAAAAGAAAAAAGAAAAAGGTAAAAAGGGGAAATTTAATTCTTAGTAAGAATTTTCTTTCATGGCGATACAGTTTCATTTGTGGTTTTTTTAATTTATAAAAATAGAAATAAAAATAAGATTCTTCAAAATAAAATTATTTTATTTCTTAAAATTGATAAAAATTTTTAAGGATTATAAATAAAAAAAATCCAAACTTCAAAAGTCCGGATTTTTTAAAATTTATTTTTTTTGAGATTATGACATCAATTCCAACACTGCGTCTGTAATATATTTCAGCTGTTCCTCGTCCAATTCGGTATGCATTGGAAGAGAAATTACTTCGTTCAAAAGTTGATCAGTATGGGCAAAATCAGCATCATTACTTTCCTGAAAATACGCTTTTTGTTTTCTCAAAGCTACAGGATAATAAATCATCGCCGGAATTTCTTTTTCAGCTAAAAACTGTTGCAATTCATTTCTTTTTCCGTTCAAAATTCTTAAAGTATATTGATGAAAAACATGCGTTGAATTTTCGGCACGTTTTGGCGTTAAAATATGTGGATGTTCTTCAAAAGCAGCATCATAAAAATCAGCCGTTTTTCTTCTGGCATCGTTATAATTATCCAAATTGGGAAGTTTTTTTCTTAAAACCGCAGCTTGGATACTGTCTAATCTAGAATTTACCCCAACTTCATCGTGGTAATATCTTTCGTACATTCCGTGGTTTACAATTCCCCTTAATTTATAAGCTAAATCATCATCATTAGTAAAAATAGCGCCTCCATCTCCATAACAGCCCAAATTCTTGGATGGAAAAAAAGAAGTTGTTCCTATGGTTCCCATCGTTCCGGATTTTTTAGAAGTTCCGTCAGAAAAAATAAAATCGGCACCTATAGCTTGGGCATTATCTTCAATCACGAAAAGATTATTTTCTTTCGCAATTTTCAAAATTTCTTCCATATTGGCACATTGTCCAAAAAGGTGAACCGGAATAATAGCTTTGGTTTTCGGTGTAATAGCGGCTTTTATTTTTTCAGTATCGATGGTAAAAGTGTCGTAATCTACATCAACCAAAACGGATTTCAATTTCAAAAGATGAATGACTTCTACGGTAGCTGCAAAAGTAAAATCGGCAGTTATAACTTCATCACCTTCTTTTAAATCTAAAGCCATTAAAGCGATTTGTAAAGCATCCGTTCCGTTTGCACAGGGAATTACATGTTTTACATCCAAATACTGTTCTAATTCTGTTTGGAAAGATTTTACCTCTGGTCCGTTAATAAAAGAGGCAGAATCCATCACATTTAAAACGGCATTATCAACATCTGCTTTTATTTTGTAGTATTGACTTTGAAGGTCAACCATCTGAATTTTTTTCATAAATTGCTTTAATTCTCAAAAATAAGGCTATTTATCTAAAGAAAAAAAAATACTTGGATTTTTTAGAATTTTAAGATTATTTAATCTTCGTGAAAATTAAAATTTAACTTTATTTTTTTTGTGTAAATATTTTTTTTCCTTTGATTTGTAATATTAACTTTTTTCAATGAAAAAAATATTTTTTATAGGTGCTTTATCTCTTCTTTCACTTTCGTCTTGTAATAATGAAGAAGATCCCATAATCACTTTAACGCCGGAACAAATGCTGGTAGGAACGTGGAGTATTTCAAAATTTGTAACGACTTCTGGTGCTGATAACAGTGAAATGTCTTCGGTGGAAGCAGATGACTGTACAAAAACCAGTACTTACGAATTTTTGGGGGATAAAAATTTGCATTTTGAAATTTATTCTGATGGTGGAAGCAATTGTACTTTACTTTCAGAAGTAGGTGGATATTATCATTACGATGTTCCTAATAAAATTTTATCCTGTTATAAAGATGATAATACAGAAGATTATCTTCAAATAATTTCTCTAAATGCTAAAGAAATGGTGATTTTGCAGGAAGTAAAAGATTATGATGGAGATGGAATGAAAGACCGAACTTTTGCTTATTTCGTAAAATAAAAATTAAAAAAAAGGCTGTAAATGTCAAAAAGTTGCTGAATTCATTTTTTTTCAGTTGCTTTGTAATACAAAGATTTATCTGTTTCATGAAAAAAATATTTCTCTTAGGAATTTTATCTGCCCTCACTTTTTCTTCATGTAAAGAAAATGATATAAGTGATGATCCTGCCTATACGCTTATTGGAAACTGGTATTTGTCTAAATCTAAAATTATTTCCGGAGCAGACAATTCAACCGTTGAAAAAGATGCAACTGATTGTACAAAACAGTCTTTCTACAGGTTTGAATCCGATAATATGGTATACGTTTCGATGTTTGAACTGGCAACTTCGTCTAACAGTTGTGGTTTAACCGTAAATTATCAAAAGAATTACACATACGATAACGTTAATAAAATTTTGATTATTGGAGCTTTAGATAAATATAAAGTTTTAAAAGCTACTACTTCTGAACTTCAAATTTATACAGAAGGTTTGGATTCGGACTATGATGGTACCTTAGACAAAACAACTTACACATTTACAAAATAAAAAAAACCGGAAAATTTTCCGGTTTTTTTTATTTCTTTCTTTTCGCTTTAGATTTAGATTTCTGTTGGGCTCTGTTTGAACCAAATTTCTTGGGCGGTTTTCTTTTGCTTGGTCCTCCCCAATTTTCCTTTTTGTTTTTATCTTTTTTCTCATGAAATGCGCCACCTCCTTCTTCCATTTTAATGGTATGGGCATTTTTCATTTTTACTTCTTCAATTTCCGAAGAAATTTTCTTTGGATTAATTTTTACTTCTTTAGGAAATTCTATTATTTGAAGTTCCTTATCCATCAATAATTCAATATCCAATAATTGTTCTTCTTCTTTTTTGGTAATAAAAGTAACTGCTTTTCCGTCTTTATCTGCACGTCCTGTTCTACCAATTCTATGGATGTATTGCTCCGGAACTTCCGGAACTTCAAAATTAACAACGTGCGTAATATCCGAAATATCCAAACCACGAGCCATTACATCTGTGGTAATCAATCCTCTAATTTCTTCATTTTGAAAAGATTTCAAAGCGTTCAAACGATAATTCTGAGATTTATTGGAATGGATGACATCAAAATTTTCAGGAAACAACTCTTCAATTTTAGTAAAAAGTAAATCTGCATGTTTCTTATTGTTGCAGAAAATTAAAACTTTCGACATTTCTGAATCATTTTTTAGCAAATATTCCAGTAAGTTTACTTTGGTATTGAAGTTTTCTACTTTGTAACCAGATTGTTCAATTTTTTCAAGTGGAGTTCCCGATTTTGCCAATGAAATTTCGATAGGACCGGCAAAATATTCTTCCAACATATCATCCACCGCTTCCGTCATCGTTGCAGAAAACAAAATATTTTGTCTTTTTTCCTTCATCATCTCGAAAATATGCGTCAGTTGAGGTCGGAAACCTAAGTTCAGCATTTCATCAAATTCATCAATAATTAATTTCTGAACTTCTTTCAGAGAAATAGCGTTATCAATAGACAAATCCATTACTCTTCCCGGTGTTCCTACCAGAATATCGCAACCCTCATTAAAAAGTAATTTCTGCGTATTGATGTTTTTACCTCCGTAAACGCCAATAACTCTTGCCGTTAAATTTTGGGTTAAATTTTCTAAAATTTCTGCAACTTGTACTACCAGTTCTCTTGTAG
>JAEZWE010000066.1 GCA_023420435.1 Bacteroidota bacterium | reverse complement strand
GCAGCATCTTTAGCAGCATCTACAGTTGCAGAAGCAGCAGAATCAACAACCATAGCAGCAGAATCAGCAACCATAGCAGCAGAATCAACAGCAGCGTTAGCAGCAGAATCAGCAGCGTTAGCAGTTTCTACAGTTTCAGTTTTTTTACAAGCTACAAGAGCAACAGCAGCGATAGCAGCTACGAAGAATGATTTTTTCATAATAATTAAATTTAATTTTTGTTTTAAAATTGTTTTCTTTGTTTCACCGTTCATGAAGATTTTTATCTTTTTGAACAGGACAAAGGTAGGTTGCCACAAAAATTTTGTTGAGAAAATTAATTGTAATATCTTTGTAAAACAGTTTTACAATTAATATCCGCTGATAATCAAACGATTAAATATATTATAAACTTTGCAAGATTTAGAAATTTTACATTTTGAGCAATTGAAAAATGAGGTTCAGGCTCAATATTTAACTAATCATCATCCTTCTCACGACAATATTGCAAAGTGGAAAGGTATTGATATCATCTATTTCCAGGAAGATTTGCGAAAAATTGCAAAAGGTAATATCTCGGAAAAATCATTCTATACCTATTTCAAAACTTCACCAACTACAAAAATTCCAAGAATAGATATGCTCAATTTATTGAGTATTTATGCAGGTTATACGTCATGGTACGATTTCAAAAAAAATCATCTTTTTGCTGACGAAATTCTTCAAGAATCAGAAAATTCTGAACTTCAGATGGTCGAAAATTCTGAAAAAAATATGGAAATTCCTCAGAATGTTGTTTCACTAGAAGAAAACACCAATTTTCCACTAAAAAATCAAGAAGAAGAAGTTAATTTACAAAAAAAATATACTGAAAATCAGAACAATAAACAAAATATAGAAGTTTATGAAACTTATGATAACAAAGAACAAAATAACATCATTTCGATTGTAAAAAAATATTTTTTAATCGGTATTTCTGTCGTTTTAGCAGTTTTAGTTGGACTGTTAGGTTTTAAAGATGAAATTTTTAGTAAAAAATTCTACTATAGTTTTGTTGATGCCGATCGAAACTCTAAAATAAATGCGGAATTACAGGTTCAAATTCTAAAAGAAGGTGAATCTCCAATTATCTACATTGCAAAACCTAATGAACCGTTTGTTTATACAACAAAATCAAAATCTTTAAAAATGACGGTTTCTTCGCCATATTATAAAACGCAGGAAATTATTAGAAATTTAGAAACGGCTCCTGAAGCTGAAACAATAGAATTGGTCCCTAATGATTATGCCATTATGCTTTTTTATTATTCTAAAAAGGATGATGATGAAGTAAAAATAAAAAAAGAAAGGCTCAATTACTTGATAAGCGACAATGCCTTGATTTATCAAATCTACAATAATGAATTTTACGGTGTTGAAAGGCTTGATAAACAGCGTTATATAGCACTAATGACGACCCCAACAACTTCTTTGAAAAATTTAGAAGTTATCGAAACCCAAAATGACAGCAAAGGAAAAATTAATATGATAAAATTTAGAATTGCATCCCATGAAGAACCTAAATAATCTATTTTTTTGTTTTTTCATTGTTTTAATTTCTGCAATTTCTTGTGAGAAAAATAAGGAAGAAATCAGCGATTTGGACAAATTAAGAAACAGCACCAACCAAAAATCGTATCCGGCAACAAAAATGGACAGCGCACAAGCGATCCAATTTATAACGAAGCAAAAAATTCAGGAATTATTGGATTTATCTGCGCTATATACTTCCGGAAATCAGGATACAGAAATCGATTCTGTAATTTACACCCAAATGCAAAATTATTTTGAAAAGCCGGATTCCACCAAACTATTTCCAATTTTGAGAGAACTGGATACCTTAAACGTAAAAAGTATTAAAGTGAGCAATATTGAAATTTTTGATAAAATATTTCATAAAGACACTTTAAATTTCGCTAAATACCACGTGGAATATTTTGATAAAAATAGCAAACTCATAGGAAATTTTCAAAGAAATGCGCAATATACTTTAAAACCAAATCCCGTAAAATTTAAAAAAGAATTTAAATTTTATTTCGTGGATTTTGCTCCGGTCTTAAAAGACAGTATATCTTCCGGTGTTACCAAATAATCCAGCGGAATATCGTTTTCCCAGAGATCATCTATATTTTCATCGGGGTTAAAGAAGTTTACCCCGATTTTTTTTGTTATAGAGGAAAGTTGAGAAAAAAGCTGATCGTAAAAACCCTTTCCATAACCAACTCTATTTCCTTTTGAATCGGAATATAATAAAGGAGTTAAAACAAAATCAAAATCTAAAATTCCGGAATCTTGATGAGATTTTGGCTCTGAAATTCCCCAAGAATTCGTTTGTATTTCTGTTTCTCGAGTAAATTCAACAGAAATTAATTTTTCACCAATGATTTTCGGAACAAAAACAGAAATTTTTTGCTCAAAACAATAATCAATAAAGAAACGGGTATTTATTTCATTAAATTTCTCAATAGGAAGAAACAGGTGGATTTTCTTATTTTTTTGAGGTTTAAAATGAAAAACAAAATTCTGAAATATTTTTTCTGAAAAAAAATTAACCTCGTCTTTGGACAAGGCTAATCTTTTGGCTAAATATTTTTTTCTGATTTCAACTTTATTCATTTGATTTAAGAATCAAAAATTATAAAATTTTATACAATTTATCAGACAAACGTACTCTAAAAGGAACTTCAAAAGTAATTTGGTCACCCTTTTTTGCATTTTCGGTTGAATGCCCATTCGCAAAAAGTTGCGTAATTTCAAATTCTTGTTCTCCGGTTGTTGGTCCGGAAATCAGAACTTGATCGCCAACTTTAATCTCACCATTTTCAATTACAAACTGTGCAATTTTTGATTTGGTGAAATAATGTTCGGCTTTACCAATCAATGTTTTCTTAACTTTTATTTTTTGTCTGATATCTTTTGTTTCTGCCTTTGCTAAAGAGTTGGTAGATAAATTTCCGGATTTTTTGAATTTTAAAGCTTCAGATTTTCCTTTTCTGAAAACTTTATTGCCCACCTGCAAACCTTTTCTTTTTGCTACCTGCTCTTCCCAAGGCAAATGGATGGTTTCCTGACATTCCGTAGAACAACAATTTTCCATCGCTACTTTACATTCATCACACTGAATAAACAACAAATGACAAGCATCATTAGCACAATTGGTGTGATTGTCGCAAGGTTTTCCGCACTGATGACATTGCGAAATTATATCGTCGGTAATTCTTTCTCCTAAACGGTGATCAAAAACAAAATTCTTTCCGATGAATTTACTTTTAATATTTTCCTTTTTTATTTGACGGGTATATTCGATAATTCCGCCTTCTAATTGAAAAACATTTTTAAATCCTTGATGTTTAAAATACGCACTGGCTTTTTCACAACGTATTCCACCGGTACAATACATCAAAAGGTTTTTATTTTCTTTGAAATCTTTTAGCTGTTCATTAATTATGGGCAAACTTTCTCTGAAATTTTCAACATCTGGAGTAATTGCGCCTTCAAAATGTCCTACTTCACTTTCGTAATGATTTCTGAAATCTACCACAATGGTATTCGGATTTTCCAACATATCATTAAATTCCTGCGCTTTTAGGTGAATTCCTTTATTGGTAACGTCAAATGTTTCATCGTTTAAGCCATCTGCAACAATTTTGTTACGAACTTTAATGGTTAATTTTAAAAAAGAATGATTGTTCTGTTCTACAGCGACATTCAAACGAATACCTTTCATAAAATCATACGCTTCCAAAGTTTCCCTAAAAATTTCAAAATTTTCAGTAGGAATACTCATTTGTGCGTTAATTCCTTCATTTGCAACATAAATTCTGCCTAAAGCATCAAGCTTGTTCCAGGCTATAAATAATTCGTTACGAAATTGTTGAGGATTTTGGATTTTTGCGTACGCATAGAAAGATAAAGTAAGACGATCTTTACCGGATTCATCGATAAGTTGAGCTCTTTCTTCTGCGCTTAAAGTGTTGTACAGTTGCATGCTATAAACTATTTAAGTGAGAAAATTTTTGCAAAGATAACGATTTATGAGTTGGCAGAAAAAAAATAAAAACTGACAAATTGACTATAATAAATAGTTGAAAATTTTAAAATTTCTAAATATTTCATCTAAACTCACCTATTCAAGTTAAATTTTAGTTAAAATTGAAACAATATTTATTTATTAAATACTCATTTAGCATTAAATTTGTTAACAAAATAAATAGTTTAAAATAAAAAGCTGATTTTTTATTATGATGAAGAATACTTTAAAAAAATTACTTCCTTTTGCATTTGTAGGCGTAATTTCCGGTGCTACCACTTTTGGCGCCATTCATTTTTTTGATCAAAATGCCAGCACAGAAGATTATTCCTATTTCACAACGGCTAAAAGCGATGTTCAATTTGCAGGATTTAATCAGGGTGCTATTGGAGACGATTTTGTTAAAGCCTCGAAAACCACTGTTCCAGCTGTAGTAACTATAAAAAATTACCAAAACAGAAATGCCGGAAGAAGCAGTGAGCAAGATATTTTCGATTGGTTTTTTAGAAATCCTGAAAGCAGAAACCAAAGACAACAACAGCAAAAACCGGAAAATGTTCCGTCAGGAATGGGTTCTGGAGTCATTATTTCGCCGGATGGATATATTATTTCCAATAACCATGTTGTGGCTGGTGCAAATAAAATTGAAGTAGTTTTAAGTAACAAAAAAAGTTACATTGCCACTTTGATTGGAACAGATCCAAATACTGATATTTCACTGTTAAAAATTGAAGAAAAAGGTCTTCCCTATTTGAATTTTGCTAATTCAGACGTTGTAGAAGTCGGACAATGGGTATTAGCCGTTGGAAATCCTTTAGGACTAAATTCCACCGTTACCGCAGGAATTATTTCCGCTAAAGGAAGAGGAATCGGAATTTTGGCGAGCCAAGGAAGAGCTACCAATCCCATTGAAAGTTTTATACAAACCGATGCAGCCATTAATCCTGGAAATTCCGGAGGCGCTTTAGTAAACACCAATGGCGAATTAATCGGAATTAATTCCGCAATTTCTTCACCAAGTGGATATTATGCCGGTTATGGATTTGCCGTACCTTCCAATTTAGCCAGAAAAATTGTTGAAGACATTAAGAAATTTGGATTAGTACAAAGAGGTTATCTTGGAGTGAATTCTTTAGATTTATCCAATGATCAACAAGTTGCTGCCTACAACAGCGAGTTTAAAACCAACCTGAAAACCGGAGATGGTGTTTATATTACCGGAATTACCGAAAATCTTGGTGCAGAAGCTGCTGGACTAAGAAAAGGAGATATCATTACCCAAATTGATAATATCAAAATTTCAGATTTTGCTGATTTGTCTTTAGCAGTGGGAAGCAAACGTCCCGGAGATCAAGTGAACGTTACTTATTTAAGAAATGGTCAGCAAACCACAACCAGAGTTACCTTAAAAGATCAAAAAGGAAATACAACGGCAAGAACAAGAGCAGACTTAACAGTCACTGAAAAAATTGGCGCCGAATTTCAACCTTTAAGTGATCGTTTTAAAACAGATTACGGTTTGAACAGCGGTGTTGTTACCAAAAATGTCCAAGAAGGTGGTGAAATGGCTAAAATTGGTGTCGTGGACAATTACATTGTGATTGAAGTAAACGGAAAAGCCGTGAATTCCCAAAAAGATGTAGAAAATATTCTGAAAAATTACAAAGGAAATGTACAGATTAAATTTGTAGATGAATACGGAAGAATATACACTAAAGGCTTTGCAATGCCGAATTAATAAAACTTTTGAAAACTAAAAACGCTGCAAAATTTGCAGCGTTTTTTATTTATTCATTTTGGAAGAAATTCTTTTCTTTTTCTTTCGCTCGTAAATGATTTCTACCACTTTACCTCCAATCCAGGAAAATGGAAAAAAAGTAAGGAAAATTAAAATTTTATAGAATGTGGGATGATAAGGAAAAACAATAATATCCAACATCGCAAAAAATAACATGATAAAACCAATAAGGATGGCGTAGGCAACTTTTGCAAATTTCACCAAAAGTGCGGTTACAATTCCTCCGATGGTTGTTCCTAGTCCGGAAATAAATAACAAAAACCAAAAAAATTGATCGTCTCTTTGTCTGCTTTCCAAAAATTTACTCCAACTTTCGAAGGGCGCAAAATTTTCAAACGTAATCCACTTAGGATTCATACGAATACCAAGAGTAATCACCAAAGCGGCAATTCCCAATCCGATAAGAACCGCAAAAGTATTCCGCAGAAAACTCATTTTATCCTTCGTGAGCGATCATAGAAATTTCGATGTCCACATTTTTCGGTAGACAAGAAACTTGCACCGTTTCTCTTGCTGGAAAACTTCCTTCTTCAAGATATGAAGCATAGATATCATTCATCACCGCAAAATCATCCATATTTTTCAGGAAAATAGTAGCTTTCACAACATTTTTAAATGACATTCCAGCCTCAGAAAGAATAGCCTGCAAATTTTTCATTACCTGGTGAGTTTCTTTATCGATTCCTTCTACCAATTTACCTGTTGCAGGATCTACAGGGATTTGTCCTGAAATATATAGAATTCCGTTAGCCAAATTGGCTTGTGAATAAGGTCCTATTGCTGCTGGAGCATTTGAAGTGGATATTATTTTCTTCATGATTTTGATTTGTGGCAAATATAAAAATAAAATTATTTTTCTTAAAAAGGTGCATTTGGCTGTGTAAAACTTCGGTCTTTATATTTTAAAGCATCTCGAAGGATATTGGCTTTAATTCCAATAAAGAAATCATACACTTTATACTGTCCGAAAGGAACCCAATTAAAATTAATCGTAAAACTTCGTTGATCTCTGGAAAATCCAATTCGCGTATAAGCCAATTCTTTTGAAATTACGTCGTAATGCGTACTACCATTGATGTCCCAATATGGTGTCAACTTAATACTTCCGTCCAAACCAATGGATGCTACCTTAGTTCCAAACTGTGTATTTGTTCTGGTATAACCGTAATTCGCATTGATATTTAAACTCCAAGGCTGCGAAAATCTGGCGTAATCATCATCATCAAAATAATAAACTTCGTTTCGAATTTCACCTTTTTGTTTGTAGGTTTTGGATAAATCTTCAGGTTCACCAAAAATAGCTTCGCTTAATGGATAAGACAGTTGCACATTAAACCCTTGAATATTGAAATGTCCGAAGTTTTCAGTTCTTGTTCCAGTTGTTGAACCCGGCAAAAAGACAATTTCGTAGGGATCAATGACCAAAGAAGAATTGATGCTCAATTTATTATCAAACAAAGAAGTTTGTCCATTGATATTGAAAACAGACCATGGATGAGATTTTGCTGCAAAATTGTAATTTCCTGAAATATTCAAACTTTCAAAAATTTTCAATTTTTTAACGCCTGTTGAATCTTTTTTGCTTCGAACTTTCATCTCGATATTGTTTCCTATATTGAAACCTAAAGATCCTACCATTCCTGATGAAGGAGAACCTACAATTCCGTCTTCAAAAATAGAATACGGTGTTAAAGCGCCATTAGCGTCGTAATAATTTCTAAAATAACCAAACTTGGTGTCGCCAAAATCCGGAGAATACGTAAATCCAAGACTTGGTGTTACCATGTGACGAATTCCTTCAATAAAAGAACCTTTTTTAAATAATTTTGTTCCGTATAATATCGTCTGCAAACTTGCACTGGTAGAAAAAGTGGAATATCCTGCAATATTTTTATTGGTGATTTCATCTACAACATTACTAACAGGATTATATTTTTTTGTTAATGTTTTTGTCGTTAAAGCACTGGTAGCATTAGCACCTAAGGAAAAAGTAAAATATTTTGCAATGGTGGTATTGGTTCCTAAAGCTAAATTATTGGTTAATCCAGATTGCATTTTTTCCCACATTGCTTTTCGGAAAATTTCACTTTCTGTGGTGGTAACAAAATTGGTTAAGTTAAAACCTGTATTTACATTAATATTTTCTAACAAACCTTCTCTTACCACATTTTTGGGTTTAAAAAGATAAAATTGAGCAATAGAAACATTCATTTCTGGCAATCTGAGATCCGCATTTCCGGTTGCAAAATTTTGAGAATATCTTGCTGCTCCAGTAATCGTTACCGGCAAGTTCAAAAATCTTTTGGTAATAGAGAGAGAGGAATTTTGTTGTGTATTTAGGACATTTTGGTTAAAAATGTAATTATTGTTAATGGTATTATTATAAAACTTACTGCTTACAACATCTACAGAAGCTGAAAAATTAAAAAGTGGATTTGCTTTAGTATCTTGCGTATGTCGCCACGAAAGTCTGAAAGTTTGTGATTTAGAATAATCATCCAAACCTTTAATACCTTTAACCGTTGTTCCTAAATCTCCGGAAAAATTTCCGCTGAATTTGTATTTTTTGGTGTAGTTAACTTCAGGACGAACGCCCCAACTACCTTTGGTATAAATATCAAAGAGCACTTTAAAGTCAAAATGTTCACCAATTGGTTGATAATAGCCAAAATTATTCAAGAAAAAACCTACATCCTGTCTTTCCCCAAAACTTGGAATTAAAATTCCGGCAGAACGTTTATCCGAAAAAGGCAAAATCGCAAAAGGCATAATTAAAGGTGTCGGAACTTGCTCAATATACATCTGAACCGGACCTGTAACTACAGAAGATTTATTTTTACCTTTTAAAAGTTTAATATTTGGCGCCAGAAGATGATAATCGGCTAAAGTATCTTTCTTTTTCAGAAAATATTCGTCGGTTGTGTAAAGTCCACGACGCATAAAGAAAACAGAATCGTTATATTTTTTTGTTTTTTGGGCAACAATAACCCCTTCACTTTCTTCTGTTCTTGCATTATAAGCTATGGCTTGTTTTGTTTTATAATTGAAGTTTACTTCGTTATATTCATAACTTTTCCCGGCTTGTGTAGCTATTGCGGGAGTAATTATTTTTCCTTTTTCATCGGTTTCACCTCTTGCATAAATCATCCCTTTATCCCAATCAATACTGATATAATCTGCATCAATTTGCATATCTTGGTAAATAATCTGGGCTTTTTTACTCAGATAAGTCATTCTTTTAGGAATATCGTTTCGGATATTTTCCGCTTTAGTTTTCACCACATCTACAAGCGGTTCTTCTTTTACCATTACGGTATCAGATTGGCGTATAGTATCATTAACTATCTTATTTTCAGACAAATTTTGAGCATTGGTTTTTGCTAAAAAACTGTTAAAAATTAGGATAATTAAAATTAGTAATCTATTTTTGAAGCCGACTTTGATTCGTTTTATATTTAAATATACAGGGGTCAAAATTAAAATAATTTTTAAAAATTGAAGATGATAAACCGATTTTGTTTTAAAAAATATTTTTTACTGTTTCTTCTCATTCCGTTATCTTTCATAAACGCACAAAAGAAGTTTACTATTGTATTGGACGCCGGACATGGCGGAAGCGATCATGGAGCCAACAGAACTTACGAGGATATTGGCAGAGTAGCGGAAAAAGAAATTACTTTAGCCATTGTTCTGCGACTTGGATCTATGCTGGAAAAAATTAAAGAATATAAAGTTGTTTACACCAGAAAATATGATGAATACCCTTCGTTAACCGAAAGAACCAATTTGGCCAATAGAAGCAAAGCAGATTTATTTATTTCCATACACTGTAATGCTAACACCAAAACATCACCTTATGGAACCGAAACTTTTGTGCAAGGTCCAGACCAAAACAGGACTAATTTAGAAGTTGCAAAAGCAGAAAATGACGTTATTTATCTGGATGCGGAAGATAGAGCTACCTTTGCTTCTTATGATCCAACTTCACCGGAATCACTTATTGCCTTAAAGCTACAGCAAAGTAAATATTTAGAAAGCAGTCTTATTTTTGGAGGATTTGTTGAAAACAATTTCAGCAATAAAGATAAAAGACTTTCCCGCGGCGTAAAACAACAGAATCTTCACGTTTTGAGGATGAATGCCATGCCTTCCGTTTTAATAGAAACAGGATTTATCAGTAATTATGATGAAGCGCATTATCTCGCCTCAGAAAAAGGACAAAAAGAAATTGCCGAAAGTATTTATAATGCCATCGAAAGCTACAAAAAAGCGTATGACAGGAGAAGTGGCGCCACACAAGAAAAGAAAGCAGCTGAAAAACCAAAAGAAAATCCTTTAAAAAATGATTTTAGAATTTTCTTAATGAGCACTACGGTAAAATATAATCCAGGAGATCCTTCGTTGAAAGGTTTAAATTATATTTTGCCTATTAAAGAAAATGGAATTTACAAATATTATTATGGTGTTACCAATTTTGCATCCGTTAGAGATTCCAATTTAAAAACGGCCAAAGATGCAGGTTTTAAAGGTGCTTATGCGGTAGGTTTTACCCCTAATCAAGTTTTAAGTTCCGGCTATTATTCTGTCGAAGTATATTCCGGAAAAGATAAGCTAAGCGCAAACTCTCAGATTTTAAACACCTTGAAAGATGTTACCCGCACCAAAGAAAATGGATTATTTTCTTACACTTATGGGAAATATAAAACCATAGAAGAAGCCATTAAAATGATGAAAGATTTGGAAGATAAAAAAATCTCCAACACCGTTATTGTAAAATTTCTGAAATAGACTGTAAAATAATTTTGAGGATTACAAAATTTCAATATTTTTGCAGTCCTTTTCTACGGCCTATTCGTCTAGTGGTAAGGACTCAAGATTTTCATTCTTGCAACAGGGGTTCGATTCCCCTATAGGCTACTAAAGAATAGAAAATTTAGAAAAAAAAGAAAATATATTTTGTAACTTAAAAAGATTTTATATCTTTGCACCCAAGTTTTTAAAAGGATATGGCAAATCATAAATCAGCGCTGAAGAGACTCAGACAAAACGAAAAGAAGAGACTAAGAAACAGATACTATCATAAGACTGCTAGAACAGCTTTGAAGGTACTGCGTAATGAAGAGGATAAGACTGCTGCTACAGAGCAATTGCCAAAAGTAATCTCTTTGTTGGATAAATTGGTGAAGAAAAACATCATCCACAAAAACAAAGCGGCTAACTTAAAAAGCAAATTAACTAAGCACGTTAACAAACTGGCTTAATTTTATAAAAAGCGTCCGGCCCGTTCGTCTATCGGTTAGGACCTCAGATTTTCATTCTGGTAAGAGGGGTTCGATTCCCCTACGGGCTAC
>JAEZWE010000062.1 GCA_023420435.1 Bacteroidota bacterium | reverse complement strand
GAAGTAATCACCAATAAAGGAACCGTTCACAGAGCAAAAGCAGTGGCTATTGCTGGTGGATTAGGAACTTTTGAACCCAGAAAACCTGATTTGGAAAATATCGCCCATTTCGAAGAAAAAGGCGTTGAATATTTCATCAAAGAACCTGAACATTTCCGAAATAAAAAAGTGGTCATTGCCGGAGGTGGAGATTCTGCCTTGGATTGGAGTATTTTCTTAGCCAATGTAGCTTCTGAAGTTACTTTAATTCACCGTAGAAACGAATTTCGTGGCGCTTTAGATTCTGTAGAAAAAGTTCAGGAACTTAAAAATCAGGGAAAAATAAATTTAATAACGCCTGCAGAAGTGGTAGGATTAAAAGGAAACGAACATATTGAAGCCATCACTTTAGATCAGGAAGGGGTACAAAGCGATATTGAAACCGATTTCTTTATTCCACTTTTTGGATTAACACCAAAATTGGGCGAATTAGCAAATTGGGGACTGGAAATTGAAAAAAATGCCATCAAAGTAAATAATGCTTTAGATTATCAAACGAATATCGAAGGAATTTATGCGATTGGTGACATCAACACTTATCCGGGAAAATTAAAATTGATTCTTTGCGGATTTCACGAAGCCACTTTAATGTGTCAAAGTGTTTATCAAAGATTAAATCCGGGAAAAAAATATGTTCTGAAATACACCACCGTTTCCGGCGTGGATGGTTTCGACGGAAGCCGGAAAGAAGCAGAAAAAGCGGTTGTAAAAAAAATAGACTAAAATTTCAGAAATGAACGATATCACCATCAAAATTACCGACAGAACTGGGATTACGCACGAACTTATCGCACCTACCGATATGTCCATGAATTTAATGGAAGTGATCCGTTCCTATGAACTTGCGGAAGAAGGAACTATCGGCGTTTGTGGTGGAATGGCGATGTGCGCTTCTTGCCAGGTTTACGTTAAAAGTGGTGAAGATCTTTTACCCGAAATGGGAGATGAAGAAGATGCCATGTTAGCGGAAGCTTTTCATGTAAAAGATACTTCACGTTTAGGTTGCCAAATACACATTACCAATGAAATAGACGGTTTGGAAGTTGAAATAGCACCCTATCCATAAAATCAATATAAAAAATAAAAATCCTGAATATTCAGGATTTTTTTTTGGCACTAATTTTGAAATTGATTTTCCGTAATATTTCCCAACTAACGAAGGAAATTTTCGGTTATTTCTCTTTCTGCCTTTACGGACTGAAATTAGTTTCATTCTATCGGAACAATCAAAGTCTTAGAATTTGAACCCGGACTGAATTTTTCCTTTTTTTATTTTACAAAAATTCGCAGATCGTAATTCCTAATTCATAATTAGTAATTCGCAATTTGTCATTATTCTAAGCTTTTTTCACAAATTCAGATTTTAAAGCCATGGAACCAAAACCGTCAATTTTGCAATCGATATTATGGTCAGAATCTGGTCTTAGACGGATATTTTTCACTTTCGTTCCTGCTTTTACAGGTTTTGGCGCACCTTTCACGGGAAGATCTTTTACCACAACCACAGAATCTCCATTTTGCAATTCGTTTCCGTTGGAATCGAAAACTTTATCTTCATTTGCAGATTCTTCGGGATTCCACTCGTGGAAACATTGGGAACAAACCATCATTCCATCTTGTTCGTAGGTATATTCGGATTGACATTTTGGGCAAATTGTAACTTCAGACATTTTCATATTTTTTGCAAATTTAAATAATTCACAGAAAAACTTCCCTCTTCTGCCATCCAAATTCCATCTCAAAACCCTATTTTTGCAACAAATTTTAGGATATAAAATCTAAAATTCAACCTTAAAAATTTTCCCCAATGGAACTGATACACCGAAACCTCGCTATAGGAATTCACGATGCACTTCAAGAAACTTTTTTTGAAAAAAATAAATATGCCGATAAAGTGATCGAACGTCTTTTGAAAGCCAACCGAAAATGGGGAAGCCAAGACAGAGCGGTTGTTTCAGAGATTTTTTACAACATTATCCGTTGGAGAAAAAGATTGGAATATTACATGGGAGAAGGTATAAAACCCAACAATATTTACAAACTGATGCTTGCTTATTTGTTGTGGAGCAAGACGAATTACAAGAAATTTGAGGAATTTGACGGAATTAAAATTTCAGATATTCTTACCAAACTAAAAAAAGGAACGGTCCCTACCAAAGCGATTGAACACTCCATTCCGGATTGGTTGGCGGAAACTTTGGAAAAAGAATTGGGGAAAAATTGGGAAAAAGAAATGACTTCTTTAAACGAACAGGCGCCCACAATTCTAAGAACCAACCGTTTGAAAACCACACCAAAACATTTGATATCTGAACTAAAAGAAGAAAATGTGGAAAGTTTTGAAATCCGTGGTTTTGAAGATGCCATTCAGTTGCAGGAAAAGAAAAATGTATTTTTAACCTCCGCTTTCAAAGAAGGATTTTTTGAAGTTCAGGATGCCGCTTCTCAAAAAATTGGAGAATTTTTGGATGTAAAACCCGGAATGCGCGTGGTGGATGCTTGCGCAGGTGCAGGTGGAAAAACCTTGCATATCGCGGCGAAAATGGAAAATAAAGGTCAAATTATTGCACTCGATATTCACGCTTGGAAATTGGCGGAACTAAAGCGGCGAGCGAAGCGAGCCGGAGCTCACAATATCGAAATCCGAGAAATTACCGACAATAAAGTGATCAAAAGATTACACGAAAAAGCAGACCGCGTTTTGATTGATGCGCCATGTTCCGGTTTGGGCGTTTTGAAAAGAAATCCAGATGCAAAATGGAAAATCGACCAAGATTTTATCGACCGTATCAAAACCGAGCAACAGCAAATCCTTCAAGATTATGCTAAAATGGTAAAAAAGGGGGGAAAATTGGTGTATGCAACATGCTCCATTCTCCCTTCTGAAAATAACGAACAGGTGGAAAAATTTTTGGAAAACAATACTGATTTTAAATTAATCAAACAAGAAAGTATTTTTCCAAGTGAAGGTTATGACGGGTTTTATATGGCGTTGATTGAACGTAAATAATGCAAATCAAAATCCGACAAGAAATTTCTGAAGATTTTAAAGAAGTTTTTGAATTAAATTCACTTGCTTTCAGTCAATAAAATGAAGAAAAATTGGTTGATTTATTGAGAAAAAGTGATGCTTTTGTTCCTAAACTTTCTTTGGTTGCTTTAGTTAATGATAAAAATGTCGGACATATTTTATTCACGAAAAATAAAATTTTTAATTCTGCTAAAAATTCGTTTACAGAAAGTCTTTCACTCGCTCCAATGGCAGTAAAACCTGAATTTTAAAAAATCGGAATTGGTGCAAAATTGATTCATAAAGGTTTGGAAATCGCAAAAAATATTGGTTTTCAATAGGTGATAGTTCTCGGTAACGAACATTATTATCAGAAATTCTGTTTTGAACCTTCCGAAAAATGGAATATTTTCCCACCATTTGAAGTTCCGAGCAAAAATTTCATCGCTTTAGAACTTATAGAAAATGCTTTGAAAAATGTTAACGGAACCGTTAATTATCTAAATGAATTTGAATTGGTATAAAAGTTCTTCACCCTTTCAGTTAAAAAAATTAATGAAAACAAGTTAAATTTTATTTTTAACTTAAATTTTTCCTATTTTAAAATTAATTTTAGAATATTTTTCTTATTTAATGAATTTTATTTGTAATTTGTAAACTTAGACTTTATTATTGCAAAAGAATTTTAAACAGAAATAATAAAAACAAAGATATGTGCGGAATTGTATGCTTGTTTGATGCAAAGCAAAAAACGGAAACGTTGCGGCCTCAGGTTTTAGAAATGTCCAAAAAAATCCGTCATCGCGGACCGGATTGGAGCGGAGTTTTTCAAAATGAAAACGTGATTTTTTCTCACGAAAGATTGGCTATTGTGGATCCAACTTCCGGGAAACAACCTTTATTTTCACCAGACGGAAAAATCGTTTTGGCGGTGAATGGCGAAATCTACAATCACAGAGAATTGCGTGCAGAATTTCCGGATTATCCTTTCCAAACTGAATCAGATTGTGAAGTGATTATTCCGCTTTTTCAAAAATTTGGTGCAGGTTTTATCGATAAACTGAATGGAATTTTCGCTTTTTCCATTTACGATACCGAAAAAAATGAATATCTCATCACACGAGATCACATGGGAATTTGCCCATTGTATCACGGTTGGGATAAAAACGGAAATTATTACGTCGCTTCAGAATTGAAAGCTTTGGAAGGTGTTTGCAAAACCATCGAAACTTTTTTACCGGGACATTTCGTGTACAGCAAAGAAGGAAACGATTTGCAGCAATGGTATAAAAGAGATTGGGAAGAATTTGAAAATGTAGAAAACAACGAAACTGATATCGCAAAAATCCGTGAAGCATTGGAAGCGGCGGTTCACAGACAGTTGATGAGCGACGTTCCTTACGGTGTTTTGCTTTCCGGAGGTTTGGATTCGTCCATCACTTCAGCAATTGCAGCAAAATTCGCAAGAAACCGAATTGAAAGTGGCGATACACAAGAAGCCTGGTATCCAAGATTACACAGTTTTGCAGTAGGTTTAGAAGGTTCACCCGATTTGGCGGCTGCACAAAAAGCAGCGGATCATATTGGTTCAATTCACCATGAAATTCATTTTACCGTACAGGAAGGTTTGTATGCGGTTCGTGATGTGATTTATCATTTGGAAACGTACGATGTAACTACGATTCGTGCTTCAACTCCAATGTATTTGATGGCAAGAGTCATCAAATCGATGGGAATAAAAATGGTACTTTCCGGAGAAGGTTCCGATGAATTGTTTGGAGGGTATTTGTATTTTCACAAAGCGCCTACTGCAAAAGATTTACACGATGAAACGGTAAGAAAATTAAATAAACTTCATCTTTACGATTGTTTGCGAGCCAACAAAGCATTGATGAGTTGGGGAATTGAAGGCAGGGTTCCGTTTTTGGATAAAGAATTTATGGATATTGCAATGACGGTAAATCCAAAAGATAAAATGGTAGGTTCTCATGAACCAAAAATTGAAAAATGGTTATTAAGAAAAGCTTTTGAAGATTTATTACCTGAAAATATTGCCTGGCGACAAAAAGAACAGTTTTCTGACGGCGTTGGTTATTCTTGGATTGACACTTTGAAAGAAGTCGCTGAAAAAGAAGTTTCTGATGAAATGATGGCGAATGCAAAATTCAGATTTCCATTAAATACGCCTCAAAACAAAGAAGAATACCGTTACCGAAGGATTTTCGAGGAACATTTTCCAAGTGAAACTGCTGCGGCGACTGTTCCGTCCGTTCCTTCGGTTGCTTGTTCTACGCCAATCGCTTTGGAATGGGACGAAGCCTTCAAAAAGATGAATGATCCAAGCGGAAGAGCGGTGATTTCAGTTCATGAAGATTCTTATTAAAAACTTAATTTTAATTTTTTGAAAATTGATTTTTGAAAATTATCCTGTTGAATTTTCAACAGGATTTTTGTTTTTGTTTCAATTTTGTGAAAATTCAGAATTACATTTAACATAATATCATTTTTGTTATCCAAGAAATAATTATATTTGACCAGAAATTTTAATTTTTACAAATGAAAAGAAATATAGCTCTACTTTTTACACTACTTATCTTTGGATTTGGAATCGCTCAGAAAAACAAATTTGCAGAAGTAATGAATTCCAAGAAATTGGGAATGATGATTAAAAAGGTAAACGATAAAGACAAAGAAGATTATTATCAGCAGTTTTATTGGCTACGTAAAGCAGAAGAATTAAAATCTTATCCCCATTTAGCTGGGATAAAACCTAAAGTTTTTTATACGTTTGTAAAAGAAATTAATCCTCAAATTCCAACCAAGGAGTTGGATGCCAAAGAAAAAGAACTTCGTGAAACAGCACTTCATGCACTCAACATCTTTTTTGCTAATAAAGACTGGACAAATCCCCTTTTAAAATACAATTTGGAAACTTATGTAGATCCTTCCGCTAAAAGATATTACACCCATATTGATCCTGAAAAAGTGGAAGTTTTACTACCAAAACAAGTTTTCACTTTTACTTCCCATGATTTAAAAACCAAAGCGCAAAACAGATATTATCTTTGGTTGAAAGATGATAAATTTAGATTTATTGATATTTTTCCTAAAAAAGATTTAAAGGAAAATAAGGAGTTTGAAGCGGATATGAAGCAATACATGACCAATTTCCAAATTTCTAAAATGGTTCCTACGAATGTTGTAAACGGTGATAAAAGAGACAAAAAAGACATTGATTTTTACTATATCACGCCTTACCAAGAAGGAAATGAAAATATTGTTTACAAAACTGAAGATTTCGAAAAATATTATCTGGTACGCTACAAAAAAAATGGTGCAGCCTGGGTTGATATCGACAGAAAGAAAGTAATTTTCTAAACAAATCATAGTCCCGCAAATTGCGGGATTTTTTTTGTTTAGAAAATTATCTTTTGCATAGATGCTTTCTCTTAAATTTTTCTTCTAAAAATATTAAATTTGATTCATGCAAATTGACTCGGAAAATCCTTCATTAAAATCAAACACCAAAAAAATCCTCCCTTTCATCCTTGCAACGGCAATTTTCATGCAGATGTTGGATTCCACGATTTTGAATACGTCACTTCCTGCAATAGCAAAAGATTTAGGAGAATCTCCGCTCAATATGCAGAATGCAATTATTAGTTATGTATTAACTTTAGCAGTGTTCATGCCGGTTTCAGGTTTTTTGGCGGACAAATTTGGAACGAAGAAAGTATTTGTAGCCGCAATTTTACTTTTCATTGTAGGCTCGGTTTTGTGCGGAATTTCCCAAAATTTGACGCATTTGGTTATTTCCCGTGTTATACAAGGTTTGGGAGGAAGTATGATGACGCCGGTTGGAAGATTGGCTTTGTTAAAAACATTCGATAAAAATGAAATTGTAAAGGCGATGAATTTCGCCATTATTCCCGCATTAATCGGTCCTGTTCTAGGTCCTTTGGTTGGTGGTTATTTGGTAGATTATTTTTCGTGGCACTGGATTTTCCTTATCAATATCCCTATTGGAGTGATTGGAGTGTTTCTCGGTATAAAATTTATGCCCGATTACAAATCTAAAATTTTAGATTTCGATTTGAAGGGATTTTTGATTTTTGCATCGGCTTCTCTAGCGCTTTCCATTGCTCTGGAATTCCTAGGAAATACAAAAAATATGACGCCGGTTTTGGTGATTTTTGTTGTGGGATTTTTGCTGATGTATTACTATTACGTTCACGCCAAAAAAGATAACAATCCAATTTTTCCGCTCGATTTATTTCAAATCAGAACTTTCAGAGTTGGAATTGTCGGTAATTTAGCAACAAGATTAGGAATTTCCTCAGTACCGCTTTTAGTTCCCTTGATGGTGCAAATTGCTTTTGGGCAAAGTGCAGTTTTATCCGGTTGGATTGTCGCTCCAATGGCAACTACCGCTATGTTTGGAAAATCTTTTGTGATTAAAATTTTAAATAAATTTGGGTATCGAACCACTTTGATGTTCAATACTTTTATTATTGGTTTTATCATCATGTCGATGGCAATTCCTAATATTCATCAGTCAGTTTACTTATTTATTCCGCTTTTGGCGATTTTAGGATTTTTTAATTCCATTCAATTTACTTCAATGAATACTATTTCCATTGCAGATTTACGTCAAAATATGACCAGTAGTGGAAATTCTTTAATTTCAGTAAACCAACAATTGGCGATTGGTTTCGGAACTGCTTTTGGATTAATCGTTTTGAAACTTTTTGAAGGCGATACTTCTTTAATTAAAGGTGAAATTCACAACGCTTTTCGCTATACTTTTTTGGTGATTGGGTTTTTGACAATTTTGTCCGGATTTGTTTTCAGAAGGCTTCATTTTCGCGATGGCGAAAATATGAATTCGCAGGAAAATTAATTTCTTATCCTACATCAATTTCTTTTTTCAGCACTTGAACTAAATTTGTATCATTAAAATTAAAATTTATGAAAGTAGCATTAATCGGCGCAACAGGATTTGTTGGAAACGCCATTCTAAACGAACTTACAGATCGAAATTACAACGTAGTTGCGATTGCAAGAAACACAGATAAAATTGAAAATAACAGTGATACAATTGAAAAGATTAATGCTGATGTTTTTAATTCTGAAGATATTTCAAAAGCAATTTCTGGAGCAGATCTGGTCATTAGCGCATATAACCCGGGTTGGACGAACCCAAATATTGCAGACGAATACCGAAAAGGTGCAGAAAGCATCCAGAAGGCTGTGGAAAATTCAGACGTAAAAAGACTGATTGTAATTGGTGGAGCCGGAACATTGAAAATTGATGGAAATTATCTTGTAGATGGTGCAGATTTTTCAAAAGATATTTATCCCGCCGCAAATTCCGTTAGAAACTATTTTGTTGAAAATTTGAGCAAGAATGAAACGTTGGACTGGGAATTTTTCTCACCAGCAATCGAAATGTACAACGGAAACGGCTTAACCAAAACCGGAAATTATCGTTACGGATCTGATGCTCCAGTTTTCAATGCTGAAGGAAGAAGTTTGCTTTCTGTTGAAGATTTAGCTGTTGCAGTAGTGGATGAAGTGGAGAATAAACAGTTCATCAGAAAGCAATTTACCGCTGGATATTAAAATTAATTATGTCATTGCGTGGAATGAAGCGCAGCATAATGATGCTGCATTTTCAAAATAAAAAAGTCGTCAACTGTTGTTGGCGATTTTTTTTATTTAAACAATTGAAAATTAATTCAATACGAACTTACCATACATCAATGTTTTTTTTCTGTTTAGGATGTAATTTTGTTGAAGAAATTGAAGGTAGAATTTTCGGCGGCGGCTTCGCCGCCGCCGAAAAACAAAAATTTAAAATAAAAAAATATTAATATGTCAACTAAAAAAGTAGAATTAGTCGTACAACCAAGACCTGCACATTTTGTGGGCGATGGTTTTAGAGTTCACAATTTTATTCCGAGTGGATTTCGATTGGATATGCAAAGAATGGATCCTTTCCTGATGTTGGATTACAATTCCAAATTCCATTTTGGTGCAACCGAAACTCCGCGCGGAGTTGGGGTGCATCCCCATCGTGGTTTCGAAACGGTGACAATTGCTTATCAAGGAAAAGTAGAACACCATGATTCTTCAGGAGGTGGTGGAATTATCGGAAAAGGTGACGTACAATGGATGACGGCAGCTTCCGGAGTTTTGCACAAAGAATTTCACGAAACGGAATGGGCAAAAGAAGGTGGAATTTTCCAAATGGTGCAATT
>JAEZWE010000200.1 GCA_023420435.1 Bacteroidota bacterium | reverse complement strand
GCTCCAAGCGCAGATCCAAATGCTTTTGAACATTTAGACGTCATCAAAGGAGCCGGCGTTTTAAAATATGGTGGTGATGCAATTGGCGGTGTCATCGCTTTAGAACCGAAAATTTTTCCCGCAAAAGATACTTTAATGGGGAAAGTTTTATTGTCTGGATTTACCAACGGAAAAGGATTGAATTTTTCTACCGATTTGGCGAAAACTTGGGAAAACCGATGGTTTGTAAAAGCACAGGGAAGTTTCCGGAAAATTGGTGATTTTAGCACACCGGATTTTTCTTTGCAGAATACGGCTTCGCAAGAAAATGCATTCACTTTTAGTTTCGGAAAACGCAGTTTTGAAGAAGGAATTGAATTGTATTATTCCGGAAATTCGCAGGAATTTGGAATTTTTCGTGGTTCGCATTTGGGGTTTTCGGAAGAATATTTTAATGTGGTTTCTTCGGGAAATACGCTTTACACCGGAGATTTTTCTTATGATATCGACAATCCGAAACAGGAAGTGAGTCATCATTTGGCTAAATTGGAGGCCTACAAAAGATTTCAAAATTTGGGAAAATTTACGTTAACGTATGATTTTCAAGTAAATAACAGGAAAGAATATGATATTCGCCGAGGTGAATTCAACGATTTGCCATCAATGGATTTGCGTTTATTGACGCATAATCTCAGAATTTCACATCTTTTGGAACGTGGAAACTGGAATTTGGAATCGGGGATTTCCGGAAGTTTCCAGGATAATTTTCCCAATCCTGAAACCAAAGCTCAACGTTTAATTCCGGATTATTATAAATATGATGCAGGTATTTTTACGGTTTTTCAAAAACGATTTTCAGAGAAATTCAATTTTGAAGCAGGTTTGCGTTACGATCTCAATATTTTTGATGCTTATAAATATTACGATTCTTCGGATTGGGAAGCGCGTTACGCCAATTTTTTTCCGGAATTTGAAGTTTTGGAATCGGGTTCAAGAATTTTAACAAGACCGCAATTTACTTTTCATAATTGGTCGGCAAATGTAGGTTTTGGGTATCGTCCGTTTGAAAATACGAGAATTAAATTCAACCTTTCCAGAGCAAGCCGAACTCCAAACGCAGCCGAACTTTTTGCCGATGGTTTGCATCATTCTGCCGCAATTATCGAACGTGGAAATTTGTTCATAAAACAAGAAGAAGTATATCAGACAAATTTGGATTTCCAGCAAAAATTAAATGTTTTTGACGGGTGGAATGTGCAGTTAAGCCCATATTATCTGCGGAGTAAAAATTTCATCAACCAAGTTCCTACAGATTTGATGATTACGATTCGCGGGATTTTTCCGGTTTGGGATTATCAACAAATTGAAGCCGAAATGTACGGTTTGGATTTTGACAGCGAACTGAATTTCACCAAAAATCTAAAGTGGAACTCCCAATTTTCTTATGTTCATGGTGAAGATTTTACCAACGATGAACCTTTGATTTTAATAGCTCCTGCAAGACTGAGCAATACGTTGGAATTCAATTTTAATGAAAAGAAAAAGGCGTATTTGCGTGTGGAAAATGAAACTTCTTTCCAGCAAAAACAGTTTCCGATAAATAACATCAATCTTGAAATTTTGGAAAATGGGACTTTGGTGAATAAAGAAGTGGACATCAGTACGCCGCCAAAAGGTTTCTCGCTTTTCCATTTTTCTGCGGGAATGGATTTGGCGAAAAATTTCAATATGAATTTGAATGTTCGTAACGCATTCAACAACAATTACCGGGAATATCTAAACCGTTTGCGTTTTTATTCCGACGCAATGGGACGGAATTTTATTCTCACTTTAAAGTACAATTTTTAAAATTAAAAACAATGAAAAATAAATTTATCATATTCATTTCCGGATTAATGATGCTGTCTTGTTCCAGAGAAATTCCGGAAGATATCCACGAACACGAAGAAGCGAACCGATTAGTCGTTACGTATTCCGAAGTCGGAACCACGGTAGAAAAGGTAGCCGAATTTAATATCGGTACCGGAGCATCAGTACCAATTGATTTGGAAAACGGCAAAATTTATAATGTAGATGTGGAATTTTTTCATGATGATGAAGATTTAACCCACGAAATTGAAGAAGAAATTGAGGAGCACTTCATGAAATACATTTTTTCGGATATGAATGTAAATGTACTAAGAACTACAGCAGATCCTAAAAGAACTGACGGAAATAAATTAGGAATTCACATGACTTGGACGGTAAATTCTGTTCCTTCTGCAACTTCTAAAGTAAATATGCAACTGATACACAGCGCAACAACAGTGGACGATTCTACCAATAATGGAGCAGGAAGTTCCACAGGAGGAGAACCGGATATTGATGTGACGTTTATTATCCAATAATTTTAAAAAATAAATTCGGAAAAAGTCATCTCAGGATGACTTTTTTTGTTGGCAAATCATTTTGAGTATCAACGAATTTTGCTTATTTTTGCACCCTAAAAATTTTTAAAAACAAATTATTTAAATAATGAACGTTACCGCTACAAACCACGACGAAGTAAGCGCTTTGCTTACAGTAACAGTTGAAAAAGCAGATTATAAAAATAATGTAGAAAAGCAACTTCACCATTATGCAAAAAATGCACAGGTTCCAGGATTCAGAAAAGGAAAAGTGCCTTTGAGTATGGTGAGAAGACAATATGAAGCAGGAATTGCTTTTGAAGAAATTAACAAGCAGGTTTCTGAAGCTTTAAATAATTATGTGAATGAAAATAATTTAAAATTAGTAGGACAACCGATTCCACAACCAGTTAACGATTTCGATCACAATGCAGAACAACTTTCTGTGGCTTTTGAAGTAGGTTATGAACCGAATTTCACCATCGATTTATCCAAATACGAAGCGCCACATTATAAAGTAGAAGCTTCGGATAAAGAAATCAACCAGTCTATTGAAAATATGCAAAAGCGTTTTGCGGAACAAGTTCCGCAGGATAAAATCGGTAAAGATTCTTTTATTTCTCTAGAAGTAAATCAGGTTGTTGAAGAAGGTGCAGAAGGTGAACATCACCACGCTCCAAAAAAAGTAACCATCAGTGCTGAAAATAAAGAAGCTTACAAATTAGTAAAATCTTTAAAAATGGACGGTTCTGTAAAAGTGGCTAAAGCTGATCTTCAGGGAAATGAGGATTTAGCGAAAGAACTTGGTTTCTCCAAATCTGAAGCGGAACATTTGCATCATGATGAAATAGAAGTTACCGTAAAAGATTTTTATGGATTAAATAATGCAGAGCTAAACCAAGAAC